>JAJRQS010000125.1 GCA_024280135.1 Bacteroidota bacterium
AATGTAAGTTACCAACAATTTGCTGTAGAAGGAGAAGCTGACCCTAATTTTGAGTCTGGTTTCAACATGCCTGGCATTATGTTCAATGTCGGTATTGCAAACAGAAAACTATACAAGAATCTAGGTTTCGGTTTGAACTACAAGTGGTCTGACGAGTTCAAGTGGGAAAACTCTTTCGGTAACGGAATCGTCCCTGCTTATGGCTCTTTGAATGGTCAATTCAGCTACAACATCAAGTCATTAAAAACCACTGCTAAACTTGGTGCAACAAATATCCTAGGAGATGCCTACCGTACGAATGTCGGTGGTCCTTGGGTCGGAAGAACTGTTTTCTTCTCTTTGACTTACGATCAGATGGGTAGATAATTTTTATCGTAATCTGATATTCTAAAAAAGAGGCTTTGCATTTGCAAAGCCTCTTTTTTTTGGCCACCGCAGCGACAGGAATTATAGATCGCCAAAACAGAATGGAAGGACTTTTTGAGTGAACCCTTGTGAAATTTATTTCCTTTTGAATAACTTGTTCATTCTAATCGTCAACGCAACCTTATGATTTAACTTGAACGTGACCAAAGGAGCAATTAATCCAATTGCTTCACCTGCCGATGAAACCGCTGCACAATATTAGGATCAGGATGCAAAGAAACATTAGTTTTAGTGCCTTTACCTTCATAATCGATATTGTCTAAAACAAATCGGACAGTAGCCAGTCGGGCACTTTTTTTATCATCAGCCTTCACAATGATCCAAGGACTATAGGACGAATGCGTCTTATAAAACATTTCTTCTTTATAGAAGGTATATCGATCCCAAAGCTTTTGTGCTTTCATGTCCACTGGACTAATCTTCCACTGTTTGAGCGGATTACTTTTTCTACTTTTGAAGCGCCTTAATTGTTCTTTTTTGGAAATAGAAAACCAAAATTTAAAAACAATAATACCATCTTCATAGAGCATATTTTCAAAACTAGGTACTTGCAACAAAAATTGTTTGTAATCTTTTTCGCTACAGAAACCATTTACGGGTTCTACCACTGCCCTATTATACCAACTCCTATCAAAAAACACCATCTCGCCTGGATTCGGTAATTGATTGATGTATCGTTGAAAATACCATTGTCCCAACTCCACGTCATTGGGTTTCGGCAAAGCGACTACACGCATAGAACGTGGATTCAGGTGCTCAATAAAACGTCTAATGGAACCCCCTTTTCCAGCTGCATCTCGCCCTTCAAACAAGATAGCAACCCGTTTATTCTCTTTTTGCACCCACTGCTGTAGCTTTATGAGCTCTACTTGGAGTTGCTTTAACTCTTCTTGATACTCAATGGTTCTTTGCAGTTTCTTGATATTCTTTTTGGTCCGATTACCTCCTACAAACTCTATTAAATCTTTCACCCCCTTAATAGAATCGATAGAGATGCCTTTTGAAGCTTTTTTCGTCTTACTTTCATGCTTCTTCTTTTTCACCCCTTTCCATACTTTAGGTTTAGTCGATTTGAGATTCTTGTTTTCTTTTTTCTTTGCCATCGCAGTTTGATATTTAATGTTTGCACAAATATAGCTAATATTTTGGACGGTCTTAGTGATGTGTATCATTCGTTTAAACAAAGTTTGCATTGAAAAAGGATTATCCCAAAAGGAAGTAACCACAGCCATCAACATGAGTCCAGCTCAATTCAGCCATGTCGAAAATGCAAAACGAAACCTAGTATATCTACTTTGGAAAAAATCGCTAACGCGCTTGGTGTTACACTCGCAGAGCTATTCTCAGAAGATACCCATCGGTATCGCCAGGTTTATCTGGCCCGAATAATATCAACAACCGCCTTATTCTTTTCGGGAGCAAAACCCATCACACAAATCAAACCGACAATAATTTCTCAAAAAACAGCCAAAACAAAATATTATATCGACTAGCGTAGTGTCGTCGCTGCTACGATTATGCATTATTCAGAAATACCTCCATAAATAATCTGAATAAAATTGGAACTTTCGACAATCACGGTTACCTTTGCGTCAAAGTAGTTTTTGTGTTTATTTGTTTGAGTAGTCCCTTCGATGTGTTCGGAGGGATTTTTTTGTTGTTTTCACTGCAACATAAAAGTAAAAAACGAACGCTAATTTATCAAAAACAAGTACCTTGCGTTTCCATTCTAAGCATCAAAAACTATTTTATGAAAATTGATATAACGGGCCTTCAAGACTTTTTTAGCCCGCAAGAACTAGCACGAATGACAGGTTTAGCTAAAAACGCTAACCAACTCCTAACCAAAGGCAAAGGTGCAGGTTCAGAATTTACAGGCTGGGTCAATCTCCCAAAAAAATATAACAAGAAAGAATTTGATAAAATCCTCAAAACGGGAGCAAAGATTCGTCGAACTTCGGATGCTGTTGTCGTGATTGGGATTGGAGGGTCATACTTGGGAGCCAAAGCAGCACTTGAATTCTTAGCGCATCCTTTTCAAAATCAATTGGATAAGAAAAAACGAAAAGGGCCAGAAATGTACTTTGCTGGAATAAATCTCTCCGGGGACTACCATGAAGGCTTATTGGATGTATTGGAAGGAAAGGACTGGTCGATCATCATGATTTCTAAATCTGGAACGACCACAGAACCAGCCATCGCTTTCCGATTACTGAAAGAAAAACTAGAAGCAAAATATGGGCAAAAGAAAGCAGCCAAACGAATTTTTGCCATTACAGACGGCAAAAAGGGAGCTTTGCGCAAGCTAGCAAAACAAGAAGGCTACGAGACATTTGTCGTTCCTGATGATGTCGGAGGTCGATTTTCTGTATTGACTGCAGTTGGTTTATTACCATTAGCGGCAGCGGGCATCAACATCAAATCGTTAATGAAAGGTGCGGCATTGGCATTAGCAGACACCCAAGAACCGACGACCCAAAATCCTGCATTGTTGTATGCGGCTATTCGAAATATCCTGTATAACAAAGGGAAAACGACTGAGATAATGGTCAGTTTCGAGCCTAGGTTTCAGTACTTAGTCGAGTGGTGGAAACAGCTTTATGGAGAATCAGAAGGCAAGGAGCAAAAAGGCATTTTTCCAGCTTCAGCTATGTTCACAGCGGATTTACATTCTTT
The DNA here is from genome assembly GCA_024280135.1 of Bacteroidota bacterium. Lineage (GTDB taxonomy): Bacteria > Bacteroidota > Bacteroidia > Chitinophagales > Saprospiraceae > HyVt-613. The sequence continues at coordinate 3,103 of JAJRQS010000125.1, forward strand.
GGGACAATACATTCAGGAAGGGCGTAGAAATCTTTTTGAAACGGTTTTAGCCATAGACCAAGTAAAAAGTAAAATGAAAATTCCTAGCTTAGGGCACGACAATGACGGATTAGGTTATCTCGAAGGCAAGCGTTTGCACTATGTAAATAACACCGCGATGGAAGGGGTACGCAATGCACATGTAGCAGGAGGCGTTCCTAACCTACAGCTTACAATAAGCAAAGCAAATGAAGAGACATTGGGCTATTTATTCTATTTCTTTGAGCGTGCTTGTGCCATTAGTGGCTATATGTTGGGCGTTAATCCGTTTGACCAACCAGGGGTAGAAGCATATAAACGCAACATGTTTGAGCTACTTGGCAAGCCTGGATATTAATTTTACGCTTCTTATTTGACGAAAGGAGGCATTTGGCGAAAGCCACAAAACATAGATCATGAGAATAGGTATAGCTGGCATCGGCCATCTTGGCAAAATCCATTTAAAATTGGCCATCGCAAGTGACCTATACGAAGTGGTGGGTTTTTACGATGCCGATCCTGTTCTTGCGGTACAGATTGAAAAAGAATTTAAAGTTCATCGTTTTGATACTTTTGAAGCGTTGATTGAAGCAGCAGAAGTGGTTGATATCGTGACACCTACGCCCACCCATGCAGACCTTGCGGCCAAAGCCATCCGTCAAAATAGGCACGTTTTTATTGAAAAACCCGTTACGCAAACGGTGGATCAAGCACAGCTCTTGATGGATTTATTGAAAGTTCATCCCGTTAAATTACAAGTGGGTCATGTCGAACGCTATAATCCCGCTTACCTTGCGGCAAAAAATAATCAAGTACAACCCAAATTCATAGAAGCCCATCGATTAGCCATGTACAATCCACGTGGGACGGATGTTTCTGTCGTGCATGATTTAATGATTCATGACTTAGATATTTTGTTGGACTTAGTGGATTCAGAGGTTAAAGAAGTGATGGCAAATGGGGTCTGCATTGTCAGCCCTAGTCCTGATATTTGTAATGCACGCATTGTTTTTGAAAATGGCTGCGTGGCGAATGTAACGGCAAGTCGAATCTCTATGAAAAATATGCGCAAGATGCGGCTCTTCCAAAATGATGCTTATTTGAGTATTGATTTTTTGGAAAAGTCTGTAGAAATCATCAAGCTGTTTGACCAAAAACCATCAAACCTAGATCATGCCATGTCCCTAGATACTAAAACGGGAAAAAAATGGTTGACTATGGAAATGCCCGAGGTCAAAGCCGTCAATTCAATCTTAATGGAATTAGAGACTTTTGCGCAAGCTATAAAAAAAGACCTGCAAGTAGAAGTTGATTTAGAAGCAGGGATGAAGGCTTTACTCCTTGCGGAAAACATCTCCAAACAATTGGAACAAGAACTATAAGATGCTAAAAAACAAAAATTTATATCTTTTACTCCTCAGCAGTTTCATCTTTAGCTTGCTATCTTGCGATAAAGAAGAACCCATTCCTGCTTATCTTTATGTTCCTAACTTTACAGTGGAAGCCCAAGAGGGTTTTGGGACCTCTTCCTCCAAGATTACAGAGGCTTGGGTATATGCCAATGGAAGTTTGCTAGGTGCCTATCCCATTCCTGCCATGATTCCTATTTTAGAAGAAGGGCATACGGATGTTCAGATTTTTTCGGGCATTCATGAAAATGGCATTTTGGATAGACCTTTTCTTTATTCTTTTTATGAGCCCATCAAAATCAACCCTGATTTAAAACCGGGTCACATCGACACAATTCCATTGGTCACGATGTACAAAAGCGAGGAGGATATAGAGCTCGCTTTACATATTGATTTTGAAATTGGCAATTTGCTTTCGGAGGACATTGATGGGGACACCTTGACTAAGGCAACGCTAACGGATGATGGGTTTGAAGGGCGTGGCGTGAGGTTATTTGTACAAGACACCTTATCCAATCTATCTGCTGGTAGTACGCATTTATTTTACCTTCCGGCAAATGGCTCTCAAGTATTTATTGAGATGGATTATCATAATGATATCCCTTTTACGATTTGGATGCGCGGGCACAAAAGTGATTTTAGTGGAGATATCCAGTTAATATCACAGCTTAATATTAAAAAAGAATGGAACAAAATATACATACCGCTTACAGCTTTTTTAAATGCTAATAGATGGTTGGATTACCAAATCGTTTTCAATGTGTCCTTAACGGATGAACAATTAGCAGCAGGAGAAAGCGGAGAGGTCATACTTGATAATATCAAAATATTAAAATTCAAGTGAGAGAGAAGCGGCAACTAGAAATATGGCTGTATATTGTTACAGATTTCATCATGTCTTTATTGGCATGGGCTGCTTTTTTTGTCTATCGAAAAACACTGGAAGGACCACTAGATTGGGAGGCCATACTCACAGACCCTAATTTCCAAGTGGGCATTTTGGCTATTCCAATAGGCTGGTCTTTTTTCTATGCATTTTTTGGTTGCTACAAAGACTTATATCGGTTATCTCGACTGTCCACCCTTTCGCGGACTTTCTTTTTAACAATTATTGGTGTTATCTTTTTGTTCTTCACTCTATTGATTGATGATGTCATTCTAGGCACGGGTACTTATATACGTTCTTTTTCGACCCTCTTTGCCTTGCAGTTTTTTTTCGTAGTAACCATACGTATGTTTTGGTTGACACGTGCTAGCCGAAGACTAAAATCTGGAAAAGTTACTTTTAATACCATCATCATCGGAGGCAATCAAAAAGCAACACAGCTCTACAAACAAATTCAAGCTAGAGACAAAGGACTGGGCTATAAGTTTCTAGGCTTTATTGACTCTAATGGCAAAAGCACCAATGAATTGAATGAATTTTTACCCATTCTAGGCAAGCTTAATCAATTGCCCAAAATTCTCAAAGAACACGATATAGAAGAAGTCATCATCGCCATTGAGACCTCTGAACATAGCTTGATGCAGCGTATCATGGATCAGCTATTTGATTTCGACAAAGTGCTCATAAAAGTCATTCCAGATATGCATGACATTGTATTTGGTACCGTAAAGATGAATCATGTATTTGGCGAAATTCTAATAGAGATAAAACAAGAATTGATGCCTGCTTGGCAACATTCTATCAAGCGTATTATTGATGTTATTGTGAGTACTTTCATGCTGATTCTTTTTTCTCCTTTATTGATTGTGAGCGCCATTTTGGTCAAACTATCTTCCCCTGGACCTATTTTTTATTCACAAGAAAGAATAGGGCTAAATGGAAAACCCTTTCATATTATTAAATTTCGGTCGATGTACATTGATGCGGAAAAGTCGGGTCCCATGCTTTCGCAAACAGGAGATGACCGATGTACCAAATGGGGAGCCATCATGCGTAAATGGAGAATAGATGAATGGCCCAATTTCTGGAATGTACTCCGTGGCGACATGTCCCTAGTCGGGCCACGACCCGAACGCCAATACTACATCAACAAAATCATGGAACGTGCGCCTCATTATCGCCACCTATTAAAAGTACGACCGGGTATTACTTCTTGGGGGCAAGTCAAATATGGCTATGCCTCTAACGTCGATCAGATGATCAAAAGGCTGCAATTCGACATTCTTTATATTGAAAATATGTCTTTAGCGCTAGACATCAAAATCTTATTCTACACCATCATTGTGTTGTGGAAGGGACAAGGAAAATAAACAGCATTTCAACCCGCTACAGCCATTTCATAAGCTTCAAAATAATACTTCACTAAATTTTCCCAAGAAAAGCTACTTGATAACGCTTCCGCTTTACTTCTTATGGCGATACGTTCTCTTCTATTCAGCTGTACAAAATGTAGTAATTTTTCCGAAAGGCTTTCTGCAGACTCATCAAAAGTCTGGGTCTTTCTCCGAATAATTTCAATTCCTTTTTCATCGAGATTAGAAACATTCCTTTTGGCAAAGTCTCCAAAACCTGATAAATCACTGGTGATGGCCGGTACTCCATTAGCTAAGCATTCAGCAGGAGTATAACCCCAAGGCTCGTAATAACTTGGAAATATTCCTAAGTGACAACCCCTTACAAAATTCTGGTAGTCAATTTTAAATAATGGGCTGGTAGAATCTACGAAGTCGGGATGATAGACAACTTTAACTTTATCGGTCGGTTTGTTGTATAATTCTAATCGACGGATACCATTTAAGATTTCATCATTGACATCGTCTTTTAGGTTGTGCGTAACGACTATGGGTAGGTGCTTTGTGTGAAAACGATGCACCGTTTTGCGTAAGCGAAAACGCCAATATTCATCTACAAACTCTTCCAAGGCAGGCATCTTATCCCCATCACTTTGGGCAGCTGCATAAAAAAGCCTATTTCCAATTTGTTCTTTTATTCTTTCGGTAGTGTGTTTGATTTCATCCATATAAAAACGCAATTGTAACACCAATGGATTAATCGAATAGAAAGGTCTTTTTGTAATATAAAACATGACAACAGTCGTATCAATATTTGCTTTTTTCATCTTTTTATTCAAGCGGTATAATGCCTCCAAAGTCACATCGTAACCCTTATTGACAAACTCATACCGTCCAGAAGTAAAGAAGTATAAAGTATTATCTAAATCAAAAGTATAATTATTAAAAAAGTGTCCCATGACAAATTCTTGAATCTTAGTCTTATACAACAAGTGCAGATTCTGAAATTCATGTAATGCTTCGAACCGATTAATATTCAATCCATTAGGCAACACTTTATCTACCTTTCGATCCAACAAGTACTGACATTCCATATCCGTCAAGCCACTCACGGTAGTCATTACATCTGTATATTTCGCTGCAAGGCGCTCAATCGATACTTGCGTAAGAATGTTATACTTTATGGACTGAGCTTTCCAATCATAAGTGGAAATCTCCCGATAGAAGTTGGGTTCATTCATCGCTAAGTAACGACCCAACATCGTCGCATGCGTTGTAAAAACTATTTTTGATTTTAATTTACTTTGCTTCATTAAAGGAATAGAAGAAGCAGCCATCCATTCATGATAGTGCGCTATCACAGGTACATTTTTAACCTGTTTCTCAAAATGCTTTAGAAACACAAAATTCAAAAAACCAAAAGCCATTACCTGACTCACTAACTCATCTTCTGACATTTCATGCCTATTGGCTTTAACCCAATCCTTTTTAATGGCATTGACCTTGGCATACACTTGACTAATTGGAAAAAGAACCACCTTGGGGCTTCCATCAATCAACCAATGTCCGTATTCTACTTTATATCCCGCTTTGCGCATCGACTGAACAGCCTTGCCCCAAGGATCTGAAAAATCCTTTGTGGGTTCAAACTCTACCGATGGTTTTGCGGATAAAATAGGCCCGGTCATACAATACTTGTCTCCAAACTTAGCCGTAATAAATGGGGCTTTCGTCTGAATGACGGTATAAATACCCCCTACTCGATTGCACACCTCCCAGGCAGATTCGAGTAAATAGGGTTCGTAAATACTTTTCATATTGAGTGAATGAGGGTCTTGAAAATTGCTTAGTTTCGCTCCAAAGTGCCTAAAAAATTGCTTTTTAGACACATGACGAATAATGCAAATATCAGACCAAAGCTACTGATTATATATATAAAAAAGAAATAATTTGTTATGAATCTTCTAGCACTCGTTAAGCATGACTATTGAAGGAAGGTAAATATAGGACTTAAGCAATCAAAGTCTCTTAACGGTAATAATATTTACGGGACAATTCTTTGCCGCTTCTTGATTTTCCTCGTATTCAAAGTCTTCTGCCTGTACGATGAAGTACTTATTCTTTTCTTTGCTCTTACGCAAATAGCTTTTACCATCTTTTCTAGACATAATCCATTGATTGGGCGCGGATTCCACGCAGGCATTACAGCCTATGCATTTATGGCGGAGATGAATGATTTGAATCACGACTGTGCAATTTCGAATACTTCTATGATTCTGAATATTTTATCAGACGGGCGTACTTTTTGGGGTGTCTGCATAGAAAAAGGAATATTGCGTTCAACAGTCTGGACGATTTCATTTTCTACGCGCATCTCTTTTACTTCCATCTCAAATATACCTGTGGTCGGACCTGTGACCATGATTGTATCTCCTACTGATAATTTACCCGTTTTAAGCTTAAACTCCCCCACTCCAATCTTTGGAAAATACTTAATTCCATTTCCCAAAAACTCACGACGACGTTTTGCTTTAGAGCCATCTGAGTCCGTCCACTCCCCTAATTCCTTGCCTAGGAAATAACCACCCCAGAAACCGCGATTATATACTTTCTCTAATTTTTCTAGAAGTTCTTGCCCCATCGCTTGGGTGAATTTTCCCGCAAGGGCCGCATCACGAGCAGCGGCATAAGCACTGACAGTCGCAAAGACATAATCTGGGCCTTTACTTCGTCCTTCTATTTTTAATACCGAAACCCCAGTCTCAATAATCTTGTCCAAGAAATTAACGGTACACAAATCTTTTGGGGACATAATGTACTCATTATCAATCAATAACTCGTTGCCTTGATCGTCTTTAACTTCATACGTTCGGCGACAATTTTGTTTACAAGCACCTCTATTGGCAGAGGAATTATGGGTATGCAAACTCAGGTAACATTTGCCAGAAACGGCCATACAAAGCGCACCATGTACAAATACTTCTATCCGCATCAATTCACCAGAAGGCCCCTTGACTTGCTCCTTCTCTACGGACTCACATATCATTTGAACTTGCTGTAAAGTCAATTCTCTAGACAACACGGCGACATCCGCAAAATGTGCGTAAAACTTTAATGCCTCTACATTTGTGATGTTAATCTGCGTACTCAGATGCACGGTCAACCCAACCTCACGTGCATACATAATGGCGGCTTGATCCATCGCAATGACAGCATCCACCTCCGCTTCTTTGGCTGAATGTATGATGCTTTTCATCAAATTAATATCATGATCATACAAGACCGTATTTAAGGTCAAATACGTTTTGATACCCTGCTCACTGCAACGGCGTTTGATTTCTTTTAAATCCTCAATGGTAAAATTAATGGAAGAACGAGCGCGCATATTGAGTTGCTCTATACCAAAATACACAGAATCTGCTCCCGCCTGAATAGCTGCTTGCAACGATTCAAATGACCCAACGGGTGCCATGATTTCTACCTTCCTCATTATTAGACTGTTTAACTTGCGTAAAGATTTCTGCAAAGTTACGGGTTTTATTGGTGTCATTTTTGCTTGTCCTATACCTATTATAGGTAGTTTCAAGAAAAACCATAAATGTTTATACCTAAAGTAAATACATATTGCGATTTATTCAATCTTGTTTCTCTACCGTATTTCGGTTATCTTTGGGATATCTTTCCCAATCCTTTTCGATTAAATACACAAGCATGTTAAATAAATATGCCTTTTTAGCTCTTTGCCTACTTCATTCAATTTTTGCATTTACGCAAGTGAATTATACTGCAAACGACCAAGTAACACCCTATACTGGGACTTTCAGACCGGGTATTAATTTTGGGGACTATCCCAATTATACAGATGAAGAACTAGCTGAAATGGCAGCAGGAAACGACGCCAAAAACGTCAAGGGCGTGGGTGTAAAAGCTGCTAGACCTGGACTTTTTGAGGCCTTTACGGCATTGTATGGAATTGACGCCAGAGTCAACACCTATGAGTATTATAAGACATTGGGGATGAAAGAAAATACAGTCATTGTCGGATTTCCTTCGGAGGCTAGTACAGATCCCACCTATTATTGCTCGAATATTCAATCGACTTTATTTAAGGATATGTATTTGGATATTTGGGATGGAGGAGCAAATGGTACACCTGTCAATGATGATAATATTTATGCAAAATATATTTATGACCTTGTCACCCATTACAAAGACTATGTGCGTTTTTGGGAAATTTGGAATGAACCTGGCTTTGATTATTCGGGTGCACTAGGCTCTTTACCTCCAGGGGCAGAGGGCAATTGGTGGGATAACAATCCAGATCCTTGTGATTACAAGCTTCGTGCTCCGATTATGCACTATGTTCGTATGTTGCGCATTAGTTATGAAGTCATAAAAACGGTAGACCCAGAAGCCTATGTGGTTGTTTCAGGTACAGGCTACCCAAGTTTTTTAGATGCCATTTTGAGAAATACAGATAACCCAACTGATGGAAGTCCGACTGCTGATTTCCCATTAGGAGGTGGAGCATATTTTGATGTGATGGGCTATCACTTCTACCCGCACTTCGATGGCAGTTTGCGAGACTGGGACGATGCAACTCAATCTTGGCAGTACAAACGCCATTCGGATGCAGCAGCTGATGGACTGAAGGCAGCCAAAGATACGATGCAGATTATTCTAAGCAACTATGGATATGATGGCACAAATCATCCTGCAAAAAATTGGATTATTACAGAAAGCAACCTTCCGAGAAAAGCTTTTAAAGATTTTATCGGTTCTAATGAAGCGCAAAAGAATTTTATTCTAAAGTCGTATGTGGCTTGCGTCAGAAATAATATTGCTCAAATGCACTATTACAAAATATCAGAAGATACAGACTATGATGATGCCTATTATGAATTTAATACAATGGGACTTTATGAAAAATTAAACAATCAAAAACCTGAATTTCAA
>JAJRQS010000126.1 GCA_024280135.1 Bacteroidota bacterium
CTATTCGCAACACCAAACAACTTCTTGAAATTCTATTAGAGCTAAAAGTTAATAAGCCTGTACAAATACCTCCAAAAGTTCTAGAAAAATTTGCTACTTGGGAAAAAATAGGATCTCTAAAAAAAGTATTGAAGCGTTTACAAAGCTAGTCCAACCATGCCACATCCACAATAACAGGAAAGTGGTCAGAAAAATAAACCTCTGGGATTCGATGGCTGAGTATTTTAAATTGCGTCGGTGCCAGAATGTAATCAATACGTAGGGCTGGGGTCAAGCCCCCGTATGTAGTGCCCATTCCGTTTCCTCTCTCCGTAAAGGAATCGGTTTTATTTTCCGCAAGGATATGATAACTATTAGACAAAGGAGGATCATTAAAATCACCCGCATAAAATACGGGGTAAGGAGAAGAGGACGCCAATTGTCTGACGGCTCTCGCTTGTTCTGTCCTTTGTTTTGCAGTCATCCGATACAGTGCTAAAATTCGACGTAATCGCCACCAAGTTTTTTTACTCTTCAGATCGGCTCCTTCTTCTTTTAACTTTGAAGCCTGTGTGCTGATGGCATTTGATTGTAAGTGCAAACTAAAAAACCGAATGGTTTTACCGTGTACTTTGATGTCCGCCCAGGTATATGAATTTCCCGACTTATAAAAAGGATTTTGTCCAAAATCAAGAATGGGATACTTACTGATAACAGCCGTTCCAATGGCTTTTTTTGTTTTGTTTTGCGTATATTGGCAATCTAATAATTGAGCAATTTTTTTTGCCGTTACCCGAGAGCATTCTTGCGCAAAAACAATATCGGGTTTATTTTCATCCAAGAATTTTTGGAAAGATTTATCGAGCTTATTCCTTTTAACATTCACTAATCCGTGTACATTATACGTCATCAGACGCATCGTTTTTTGCTCCTCAGAGGCTTTTGCAAAACTATGTATTTGATAAATACGAGCTGGAGAAAACCAACCCAATATCAAAATAGTCAAAGGCAATACTATCGCAAACCGGTGTCTTTTACCCTTGAACAAAAAACGCACAAACCAATATAGAAAAGCTACAAAATTTAAGCCGTAGATGAGAGGAAAAAGCAAAGCAAAAAAAGCATACAACCAATTCTTACTCGGATCTATATAGGGAGAGGATAACGCAACGACAGCAGCTCCTACAATTAAAATGGTTATTATTAAGTCAAAATGGCTAAAGAGTTTTTTCAACGATTACTAGCTTTAAATAAAAATTCTTTTTCTTCTTTATTCAAGCTATCATACCCAGACTCTTTTATTTTATCCAAAATAGCATCTAGGTGTTCTTGAAAAGTTTGCTTATCCATGTCTTCCACTTTGACAATTGGCTTTTTCTTCATCTTTTTGGAACGGCCTGTCTTGACTACTGTCAGATGAGAAGCGGGCTTTCTTTTCTGTGCGCCATAAGATCTTCTTTCTCTTACTTCATTTTTTCTTTTCGCAGGAATGAAAAGATTCTTGATATTACTAACGGCCTTATTAAACGGAGCTCCGATATCCTGCCCATTCCGAATGGAATAAATGTACAAAAAGCCAAAAAGGAAACCTCCTATATGGCCAAAATGACCTCCAGTATTCATATTGCCGCCCAAAGAAGCGACATCAATCAACAATAAAACCGCAACAATATACTTCAATTTGACACGCCCGATCAACAACAACTTAATTTCATAATCTGGAGCAATCATCGCAGAAGCGGCTGCAATGGCCATGACACCCCCAGAAGCGCCCAAAGCAAATTGAGGCCCTATTTGACCGTAAGGTAATAGCATAGCAGAAAAGAAAAACATCAACCCTGCAAAAGCGCCACCCAAAATGTAAATCGGTAAAATATGTCTATCCCCTATCAAGTCCCCTACTATCTGCCCAAATATATACAGTCCAATCATATTGAAAAGCAAATGCATGAAGCCTAAGTGCAAGAAAGTTGCGGAAACAAAAACCCACGGATGAATCAATAAATGCTTCCAACTAGAAGAAAGGGAAAAGAATTCTACTATTCTATTGAAGAGATTATTTTCAAATCCTGCAAAAATCACCCGCAACAAGACGAAGACGACAAACACCGCAACGTTAACTATAACGAGCCGTGTGACCATATTACCCATGTGGTAATTGCGGACAATATCATCTTTTAGTGATTTAAACATAAAGCAAGATAGCGGTTTTGGTGGAATGGTGTCCTAAAAATCGACGTATAATTATTCCTAACGCATATATGACCCATTTAGTTTGACGTAACTCCTTTTTTAAGGCATTTTTGTTTGAATGCTTACCTTTGCCAAATGGTATCAAAAAAAGGGCGTCATTTTACTCTTTTACTAGTTCTTCTTGGGCTGGGTATATTCGGTATCGCTCACCTTTTTCCAAGCTGGCTTGAGCCCAAAACCACGTCAGTTGTACCAGGAATGGTTGCCAACACTGAAGAATCCTGCCTCCTGTGTCATGCCGAGATTACGGGGTTTACCGAAAGTCACCATGCCATCGGATGCACGGCTTGTCACCTCGGAGATGCGTCCTCCAAAAACAAGATGCAAGCACACCAAGACATGATCGTCATCCCGGGCAATTTGAAAGATGCAAATCAAACTTGCGCAACGGCTGCTTGTCACCCTGGTATTGACCATCGTGTGCGACATTCCATCATGAACACCTTGAGCGGAATCGTTTCTATCGATCGGATGGTTTTTGGTGAAAACCACCCTGATATCAGTATGCATGTGGATAGTTTGAAGCAAACTCCTGCGGACAATCACCTCCGGGATTTATGTGCATCCTGCCATCTTGGAGCTGAAAAGAAAGAAACGGGGCCTATTGATGAATTATCCAGGGGAGGCGGTTGCTTAGCCTGCCATCTGAATTATAGCAAAACAGCACACCAAGCGTTTATTCAAAATAAAATAGAACAGACCGATACTCCTTCAAAATTTCATCCGAGTATTTCGCTAAAAATAAGTGACGATCATTGTTTTGGTTGCCATAGTCGGTCAGGGCGAATTTCTTTGAGTTATGCCGGTTGGCATGAAACAAGATTTGAAAAAAATGAAATTCCAGATACTGGGCGATATCGACTATTAAAAGATGATCGAGTAGTCAAGTATGTCGCTGAAGACATTCATCACGCTAAGGGGTTGGCTTGTATTGATTGTCATGGAAGCACAGAAGTAATGGGAGACGGAAGGCGACATGCTTTTCAACAAGAAGCGGAATACAGCCAGTGTGAAGATTGTCATTTCACTCATCCGACTCGAACAAAAAAGTATTACGAATTGCAGGAAGACGCGAAGACTATTCTCCACTTGCGTAAAATTGATACTTTAAATCGCCGATTTGGGCAAGGTGTCAAAGGACAAGACATGACCAACGTTTTTGTGGAAAATGATTCTGCTTTTCTAATTGGCAAACTCAATCATAAAAAATATACGCTCTCTAGTCCTTCGCCTCTTTGTCAAGCTCCTGTGCATGAAGCTGTTACGTGCAACGCTTGTCACACCCAGTGGGCACCACAATGTATCCTCTGCCACACTTCTTATGACCCTGCTGCTAGTGGTTATGATCTGCTTGCGCAAAAAGACATTCAAGGGGAATGGCAAGAAGACTTGGGGCCGTTTTTATCGGACTTCCCTGCTTTGGGAATTCGAGAATTAAATGGAGAAAGAAAAATAATAACCTTTGTACCCGGTATGATTCTAACTTTGGATAAATCTGGATTTACTAAAATTCCAAATGACGTTTTGCACAAAAGATTA
>JAJRQS010000127.1 GCA_024280135.1 Bacteroidota bacterium
GACATCACGATTCTACCCGTTTTGGATCGAGCTCATTTTCCCGTATTAAACGATTAAAAAAACAAACAATGAAAAAAACTACAGAGTCTTTACATGCGAAAGTAGATACGTCTAATGACGCACCCATTTCAACACCCATATATCAAGCAAGCGCTTTTGAGGCGCATTCAGATTTTTTCTATTCTCGTAAGAACAATCCCAATGTCGAAGAGTTTGAGCAAGCGGTTTCAATCCTTGCGGAAACGAAATATGCCATAGCTACTACGACTGGGATGTCGGCTATCACACTTGTTTTAAACTTGATGAAGCCCGGGCAGCATTTGGTTATCAATAAACATTTATATGGCTGTTCCTATAAATTATTTCAGTGGTTCTGTGAGCAGTATCAAATTCGGTTGTCGATTATTGATTTGACGGATATGGACGAATGGAACAATTTGCCGGAAGCAGATATGGTGTTCTTTGAAACACCGACCAATCCGTTTTTATATACGGTGAATATTAAAAAAATATCAGAGGTTTTCAAAAAGAAAAACCCTACTACTTTGATTGTTGTAGATAGTACTTGGGCAACTCCATTATTTCAGCAACCATGTAAAGTGGGCGCGGATATTTCTCTGCACAGTGCAACCAAATATTTTTCAGGACACAGTGATGTCATGGGGGGCATTGTCTTGACCAATAGCCAGCCGATTCATGAGAAAATATTGTCTAGTCGTTTTTATTTTGGTGCAAACCTATCTCCTTTTAGTGCCTGGTTACTTCGGAGGAGTATGTTGACTTTAGAAGTAAGACTAAAACAACATAAGGATACCACTAATATTTTAAAAGCCTATTTGGAAGGGCGATCGGAAATTTCAAAAATCTACTATCCCGAAATAGATGGTGAACAATTGTCTGATTATGCGACTTTGATTTTTCTAAAACTAGCGAAGCCTTATGAGAAGCAATATAAAGTCCTTACGGAAAATTTAAAGCTATTTAGCACGGGTACAGGGATGGCTTGTGTTACCTCTATGATTGCTCAACCCTTCTCGGGTAGCCACGCTTCCATGTGTGACGCAGAGAAAAGAGAAATGGGGCTTGATGAAAGTTTGGTTAGGTTGAGTTTTGGTTTGGAAAATGTTGAAGATTTACAGCAAGATTTGGCGCAAGCATTTTCTGCATTAGTAAAGGAAGATGCCTAGTAAGCGGCTACATGATTGGGATGCGTTACGAGGCATCATGATGCTACTCGGGATTGTGCTGCACGCAGGCTTGTCGTTTGTGGATTATCCTGTACTGGATTTTTGGCCCTATAAGTTTTCGAAAACTAATATTTTTTTCGATTTTATAGTGACGGTCATACACCTCTATCGAGTTCCTGTTTTTTTTATCATTGCGGGTTTTTTTATGACGAAGCAGCTGGATAAATATGGACAGAAGAAAGCCATCGTTAAACGTATAAAAAGAATTTTAGTACCCTTTGTTGTCGCAATGCTATTCATTACACCTTGGGTGATTTATGCTTTCGCAACATTGATGCAAGGGTTAGATGAAATTACGTTTGTTGGGGTGTTAGATTATTGGCGTTTGTCGCTACATTATACCGTGCATTTTTGGTTTTTATATTATTTGATGTTCTTCTATTTGGTGCATCTATTATATTGGAATTTACTTAAACGGTATGTTGGAAAAATAAGCGTACACCCTGAAATAGTGCCACTTATTTTGTTGGCACAAGTACTGGTTTTATTTTTTTGGGGAAATGATAGTATTCATGCCAGTTATAGTTTTCTGCCTCCATTAGGTTCTGTTTTGTATTATTTTGGATATTACACTATCGGTATTTGGGTGTCTGACAATTTAGCAATATTTGAAAGTAGAATACAACTTTCTCGAAGTAGAATAATTAAATATTATGGGATTGTTTCTGTATATTTATTGGTAAGATTATTTGAAAGTTTTTTTCGCCCACAGGTATTTGGAATCCTGTTGGAGGCCATATTGACGGTCGGGGTGTCTGTCTCTCTAATACTATTTACTTTCGGTTTGTTTAAAATTTTATTTGCGCAAGAGAAAAAATGGGTCAAGCAAATGGCTCAATCTGCCTACTTTGTATATCTGATTCATCTGCCCATAGTATTATGGTTGGTTATCTTCTTGAAAGATTGGTTTGAAAATCCATTTGCCTTCTTTTTCGTAGTGGTTATGGCAACGACTGCTCTTTCTTTTACGCTCTATTTTGCGAAAGCTTACCTATGGGAAAAAATAGGCTGGAAGAAGTAAAACTTATGCTTCTTGATTTTTTGGTTTGTTTTTTATCAAGAAAAAATGAACAAGGAGCATATCGTAATTCAAGGGAGCACAGCCCTAAATAATTACAGAATACTTTAGACTACCTAGCCCAAAATTAATTATCATTAACCAATATCGTCTTGATAGCCACCAACTTATCATACCGACCATTTAAGGATGTATGATAGACGATTATGGTATATTCATTGTTGGTTTGGAAAGAATGGCCTTCTGTTTTGTCTATGTCGATTCTGTCAGAATCTTTGTGCTTGAGTGCATAATAGTAATCATAATATCCTTGCTTCAAAAAAGCCTCTCCCTCATATCGTTTGTCTCGTTCGTTGTAAGATAATCTAAATTCGTCTTTGAATTGCCAGTCCGTTAATTTACCCACAATGTATAGGTCCGACTGATAATAGGGGTCGTGTTTGTCGAAAGAAAAGTAAACGTGTGCATAATCGGCATCCCCAAGCTCCTCATTATTTATCCCATTCATGGTCACAAATTTTCCATTGAGGTCTCGATAGAAAAAATTGGGATGATAAGATCTTTCTTCCTGAGTGGACAGAAAAACTTCATTCGATTCCTTTCCTTTTCGAACAGCGTTAACGCCTATTTGGGCAAAGTCAAATGTTTGCATTTGAATATTGCGAAACTCTTTTCCGGGTTGAAAGCCAATGGGGTCTTGATACCCATAGCGCAATTTATTATTCATCACATGGGCAGGTTTTTCCTTGATGATGGCATTGTCATATCGGCCATTTTGTATTACGACAACTTTTACATCGCGGGCGGGGGCGATATGATTTAATTCTTTGGGATAGCTAATCGTAAAATTAATATATTGTAAAGAGTCACGATCAAAACTAACATCTCTTACATCATATTCAAAGAAAAAGCTTTGTTCGCTTACATGAATTCTGCGTGTAAAAGCTACTTCTTCTGAGTTCGTTTCATACACCACTAATAAAAAATTACCAGATATTAAAGGTTTGATTTCGGCATTGGGAAAGGCAAAACGATAGGAGGAATAATGGGCAGTCGTTATTTCGGCAAAGAAAAAATCGTCGATACGGCTAGTCGAAAATCCTTCCAGATACTCTCCAGCGGACAAATTCGCGGGTGCTGACCAATCCCATAGATAGGGAATAACCGTGTATGAATAATTAGTTGTTTCGGGGTGCAAATCATCAAATGCAAACTGTATTTGCTGATTTGAATTTAAATTATAAATAGGTATTGGCGTAAACGGTGCGGCAAGTACCGCTGTCCAAGAATCTCGATTATTGACCTTGGAATAAGAATTATTTTGTTTGGCTTGTAACACTCGAAGCTGTTCTTCTAGTGGTTCTCTTTGGTTATTGTCTGCCACTTCGAGAAGCTTTTGGAGACTGTCAATATTAATGGCTGTTTCGCTGATGTTATTCCATTTGTCTTGCGAAGTTGGGCTATGGATGCCCACCCGGTACTCAATGGATTTGATGTCCTCAAAGTAAACCGCATCTATACCGGGCAAGTCGTCAAAATCTTGTGCAGTCAATGATGTGGCGACAAGAAATAGGAGCAGAAAAAGAAATTGAATTGCTTTCAAGTTGTTGTTTTTTACTTACGTAAAAATGTAAGATTTTGTCATTAAAAACAACTTCTAGATATGATTTAACATTTATTTAGGACTTGGATTACCGCATCTTCGGACGACGACGTTTGCCACCCGGCTGTCTAAAACCGCCCTTCATTTGACCAGCTTTCTTCATTAATCCCCGATTCTTATAAGCCTTTTGAAAATCTTCTACCTGTTGTTTGATCATCGGTTCTTTGATGTTCAGTCCTTCCAATTCTTTCAAATACTTTTGGACGGAAGGCCATTTTTGCTTATTGGCTTCGATACCTGCTAGCTGAATCAAGACCATTGCGCGCTCGTCATCCGAGTTAACAGGTTGCTCTTTCGCAAGATTTAACCACCGCTCAGCCTCTCCCAAATCCTTTCGCTGAGTAGCAAAAGTACTTTTCAACATAAAATAAGTGCTCTTGATAGGCCCATACAACCAATTCGGCTTGAAAGTAAGGTTCAGTCTTTTTTCGGCCCCTGCAAAGTCTTGAGTTTGAAGCATTTGCGCACTAGATTGCACCGTGCCCAGCATGAAGTAGCCTACTAATAGAACCAACCCTATAAGGATAAAAGGCAGTCCATACCAAGTCCCATAAGCAACCCATAGACCGATACCGCCAAAAATAGTTACTGCCATAATGGCAAAACGAAGATATATATTGATTAAAAACATAGTCGTATGTTTGATTGTGAATAGCTTACGCAATAATAAGCATTTATATAGAAGGATAGGGCACTATTCCCATTTTTTAATAAATAAATTTGTTTCAAGGGCAAAGTTAAATCCAGAAAAGAAGTTTCATATAAAGCAGTTGAAAATTTTGGTAAAATTACAAAAGGGGAAAAAGACCGAGAATGCTGGGATTTAGATTTTTTAAAAATATTTAACGAAAAAGGAATTGAAATTGAGGTAAACAGGTATAATTCAGACGGAAGCCTAGACAAAAAATTGACTTATAAGTATGAGTTTGATAAACAAGGAAACTGGATTAAAAAAATAGAGTATATAAATGAAATACCTA
>JAJRQS010000128.1 GCA_024280135.1 Bacteroidota bacterium
GATGCCGCTTCCAACAATAGCGTAGAACACATCCGATCCCTGATTGAACAGGTGAGGTTTCCGCCCCAACAAGGGAAATACAAAGTATTCATCATTGATGAGGTACACATGTTGTCTTCTCAAGCTTTCAATGCTTTTTTGAAAACACTTGAAGAACCGCCACCTTATGCTATCTTTATTTTGGCACCAACCGAAAAGCATAAAATCATCCCGACCATCCTATCAAGATGTCAGATTTTTGATTTTAAGCAAATCCAAGTTCAGAATATCGTTACCCATCTTGAAAAAATTAGCGCAAGCGAAGGAATCAAAGCAGATACTGATGCGCTCAATATGATTGCTCAAAAAGCGGACGGAGCCCTTCGGGACGCCTTATCTATTTTTGACCGAATCGCTGTTGCTTCCAAAGGGCACATTACCTATAATGTCGTGATTGAGAATCTAAACATCCTCGATTATGATTACTACTTTAAGATTGTTGACGCAGCACTTGTAGAAGATATTTCTTCCACACTACTAACCTTCAATCAAGTTGTACGGCAGGGTTTTGAGCCCGGTATTTTCTTGAATGGGTTGTCGGCGCATTTACGGAACTTATTGGTTTGTAAAAACCCGAAAACACTTGATTTATTGGATGTTGGGGAAGCTTTGAAGAAGCGGTATCAAGAACAAGCCATTGCGGCTCCTTTGTCCTTTATCTTAACGGCCATGAACATCATCAACAAAGCTGATGTGGACTACAAAATGGCTAGAAACAAGCGGTTACACGTCGAACTGGCACTCATCAAGCTTACCTACATACAGCAGGCGGTTACCTTGAGCCACAATCCGACTGAAAAAAAAAAGGCTGAGCCCAGTTTAGCACCAAAAACAACTACTGTAAACAGCGAGCCAGATCCTGTTATGGTTAAGGACCCAAAGACGGACTATACGAGTGAGCCCAAAAAGCCTGCTGCGGCTGCTCAAGAAGAAGCCCCCAAACCCAATGCCGCGATTTCGCCCTCCCTTAATCTAAGTGATTTTGAAATGGCTGCCACGCAAGAGATTGCAGAAATCAAAGAAAGAAAACCCTTGCTGACAGAAGAAGTCCTACAGGCTTCCTGGGTCAGTTATACCGAAAAGACAACTTCAGCTTCTGTCAAGCAAGTATTAAAACTTGCAGTCCCTAAATTAGAGCAAAAAACAATTATCGTTCAAGTAGGTGGAGATTATGCCGGTCAAATCATCAAGCAAGAGCGAGAATTAATGAACTTTTTGAGGACTGAAATGCGCTATGACAGGTTGACGCTTGAAATACAGATAGATCCGACGCTTGCGCCCAAAAGGACAGACAATTTACCAAAGAAAATAGTAACAAAGACAGAGCAATTAAATGGTCTTTTAGACCAAAACCCTCATATTACTGACTTTTTGAAGCGTTTTTCTTTGCACGTTGAAGGGTAATGCCTAACAATTTGCTTGCGGTACAATTTTTGAAGCATAAAACTGTTAACTTAGAGGGTTATTTTTGTTGAAAACATCAATACAAATAAGCCTTTTTTACCATCCGTGTGATGAAGCGAGCCCCCTTTTAGCCAATTTTGAATGAAAGAATTTATCAAATTTGCTTTTTTTGTGCTCCTATTAGGAATACTTCCTTTTAAAGGGCTTGCGCAAAAAGTTTATGAAAACATCGTCCCGAATCCGGGCTTTGAAGAATATTCAGCCTATCCGATTGGTTGGTTTTATAATGGAAAACAATTTTCAAAAATTCAGAAATATTGGTTTTCTTCCACCCAAACTTCGCCAGATGTCTATGGTCCTAAAGTCCGTGTACCCAATAATTGGAAAGAAAAGGGATTTGGAAACATCAAACCTACAGAAGGAAAATCTTTTGTTGGGATTACCACTTACGGATGTGATGCGGGGAAGCCGCATTGCAAAGAATATATTGAAGTACAGTTAAAAGAGCCACTAGTGCCTGGGCAAAATTATCAGGTTTCTGTAAAGGTCGCTCAATTACCTCATACTGTGCCCGTTAATAATATTGGATTTGTCTTTTCGAATGAAAGGGTGCTACATAGAAATGAAGAATGCATTCTTCTACAGCCGACCGTTAACTTTAATCAGACGATGTCTTACTTTGGAAAATGGGCCAAATTGCACAGCCAGTTTGTTGCAAAATCTGCCAGTCAGTATATGGTTATTGGCAACTTTTTTCTCGACAGTCAGACACATGCCCTTACGGGAAAATACCCGTACGCCTATTTTTATTTGGATGATGTAGCCGTCCGAAAAGTCCCGCCCATTCTGCCTGTTCCCGTTGATCAACATGACTTACAGTTTGCCGTGCTTGCGCCCAATAAGTTGATCACTTTGCATAATATTTACTTTGAATTTGATAAGTCAAATTTACACCCTCGTTCAACATATGAATTAAAGCAACTGACCGCTATCCTAGAAAGCGACCCCACAATGGTCATCCAAATTATTGGGCATACGGATGATATGGGCAGCGATGACTACAACAAGAGTCTATCTCTTGCTAGAGCAAATGCTGTCAAGAAATATTTAATAGACCAAGCTATTTCGGCAACTCGATTAAAAGTATTGGGAAAAGGAGACACAGAACCCATGGCAACAAATAACACCGAAAGCGGTCGCCAAAAGAACAGACGAATTGAATTTAAGATTTTAAAAATGAACCCAAATGCTTCCATTAAAATTTCAGGATCAACTACTACCCGAAGCGGGCTGTGATGAAGCAGGCAGGGGTTGTCTCGCTGGACCTGTTGTTGCGGCTGCCGTTATTTTGCCAGACGACTTCGAACACCCCCTTTTGAATGACTCCAAACAGCTCACAGAAAAACAACGCTTACTTCTAAAAGATTATATCGAAACACATGCAGCTGCCTTTGCTGTTGCTTTTGTTTCCCCAAAAGAAATTGATGATATTAATATTTTGCAAGCTTCGATTTTAGCGATGCATCGAGCATTAGACAAATTAAAAACCCGTCCAAAACATATTATTGTGGACGGCAATAAATTCAACCCTTACCAAAAAATTAAGCATACTTGTGTCATCAAAGGAGATAGCAAATATGCATCAATAGCCGCTGCTTCTGTCTTAGCCAAAACAGCTCGTGATGCATACATGAAAAAGGCTGCTAAAAAATATCCGCAATATGCTTGGACCAGCAATAAAGGTTATCCCACCAAAGCACACCGAGCGGCTATCCAAGAAAATGGAACAACCCCCTTGCATCGAATGACTTTTAGATTGTTGGCTGAATAAATAGATACCATCTTGAGTAATTCGTGATAAAACTAGACGGTAAGCTAATGATTTATAATATAAATGTTTTAGGGAAGAGGGATTATGTACCTTTGCGTTAAAGCAAAGTATATGAACATAGAGATGAGCAGACCCGAACCCATTAAACCCCAAAAGGGGGTAACTGTATTTGAACGCGGGACGGATGTTCAGCTTACGCTTAAAAGCTTAGAAGCGGGTAAAACCATATTGGTCACCGGTTTTTATAATAATGGATTAGCACTTTTGCGAGAGTTACGGGCCTATTTGAATAGAAAAATGCCCAATAAGACTTTTCAAGAGCAACGACAATATAGAGCTGCATATCAGAAGCTCTCGAATCTTATTTTATTAGAAATAAGCGATCATCAATTGGTCGTAAAAAAATCTCCCTCTATTGGTTGGTTGAAAAAGCTCTATCCAGAGAAAAAAGTTTTTTGGCTATCCTTCCCCCAAGTGCAAGGACTCAATAGCTCTTGGCAATGGTATGTAAATGGCATCTCAATACCCGTACTTCGAAATAAAATACACCCATTTTACGGGACCTATTTTCCCACAAATTTTGAGCATTTAGTGCTTTTTGACAATTGGCTAAAACGGTACAAAGGAGCGAAAAAAACAGCTATTGATGTTGGAATAGGAAGTGGGGTGCTTTCTTTACAAATGATGAAACATGGCTTTCAAAAGGTTTTTGGAACAGACACCAACCCGAATGCAATAATCGGACTAACAGAATTCATGGGCGACACTAAGTTGTCAAGAAAAATAGAGTTGGACTTGGGTCATCTATTTGGCAAGTGGGAAAAGCAAACAGAATTGATTGTTTTTAATCCTCCTTGGTTGCCAGAAAGCTATAATCTAGATAGCAACATTGATAAGTCTATTTATTACGATGAAAAATTATTTCCAGACTTCTTCAAAGAAGCTAAAAAGAGGCTTTTACCTGACGGGAAAATTGTACTCTTATTTTCTAATTTGGCACAAATAGCAAATGTAACAAAAGAACACCCTATTGAAAAGGAGATTGCTAAAGGAGGGCGATTTGAATTAGAAAAATGCTTCAAAAAACGAGTCAAAGATGCCTCTTACAAAACAAAAAGAGACCAACACTGGCGTTCCGAACAAGAAGTAGAGTTTTGGGTTTTGAAACATCAATAGCTGAAAATTTTCGGGAGCGGCTATTCCGTCTATAAGCAATACTGTTTAAATAAGATTACCTTTGTATTGAAAGACGCGAAAATATGTTATTTGAAGATTTGAATTTAAACAGACCCTTGCTAAATGCATTAGACGATATGGGCTATGTCAATCCGACACCTATACAGATGGAGGCGTTCGCACCTATCATGTCAGGAGTTGATATCGTGGGTATTGCTCAGACGGGTACAGGAAAAACCTTTGCTTTTCTATTGCCTTTATTGAAATTATGGAAGTACAATACGACGGATCTTCACCCAAGGATAGTCATACTTGTTCCGACGAGAGAATTAGTGGTACAGATTGTATCCGAAATAGAAAAACTAACCCAATACATGCCCGTAAAGACCTATGGCGTTTATGGGGGAGCAAATATTAACACGCAAAAATCTATCATTTCACAAGGGCTAGACATTATCGTTGGGACACCTGGTCGGTTAATGGATCTAAGTATGAGTAGAGCCTTGAAACTCAAAAAAGTCAAACATTTCGTTCTGGACGAGGTAGATGAAATGCTTGAACTAGGATTCAGCGTGCAACTCAATAATATCCTCGACATGTTGCCAGATAGAAGACAAAATTTGTTCTTCTCTGCGACCTTATCTCCTGAAGTAGAAATCATTCTTAATACTTTTTTTGTAGGGGCAAAAAAAATACAAATCGCA
The DNA here is from genome assembly GCA_024280135.1 of Bacteroidota bacterium. Lineage (GTDB taxonomy): Bacteria > Bacteroidota > Bacteroidia > Chitinophagales > Saprospiraceae > HyVt-613. Next base: position 5,155 of record JAJRQS010000128.1, read on the forward strand.
AAAACAGGTACGCCATTAGAGCAGATAGACCAGTCTCTATATCATGTACCCAACTTTTATACAAAGCTAAATCTTTTATCCCTACTTCTGGAGCAATCAGAAGAGATGACAAGGGTTCTTGTATTCGTGAGAAATAAACGCTTGGCAAATCTAATCTATGACGCTATGTCAACGATTTTTGGGGAAGTCATCGGCATTATTCATTCTAATAAATCTCAAAACCAAAGGCTGAAAGCCGTAGAAAAGTTTAGAGATAATCGCTTAAGAGTGCTGATTGCTACGGATGTCATCGCCCGAGGAGTGGACATCAATGAAGTAAGTCATGTTATCAACTTTGACCTGCCTGATATTCCTGAGATTTATATGCACCGTATTGGGAGAACAGGAAGAGCCGATAAAAATGGTATTGCCATTACATTTGTCAGTGAATTTGAAATGGACTACTTGATGGCCATAGAAACGCTCATGCATCGAGCGATACCCGTTTCAGATACACCTGAAAACCTCGTCGTATCGGATAAGCTGCTAGAAGAAGAAAAACCCGTATTCTTAGGAGATAAACAGTATCGAAAAGAACATACCTTAAAGACACAAGGTGCTTTTCATGAAAAATCTGCTAAAAATTCAAAAGTAAATCTCGGTGGTCTAAGCAAACGAAAGCCTCGTAAAACAAAAACGGTCAACAGGGGTAATAAAAAACGAATGGCAAAGCGGAGGCGTAAAAAATAATTGCTATGCTAAAAAAAATGCCACACATCACATAAAATGTGTGGCAAATAAACTTCATATTGAAGTGATGATTTTAAGGTATCGTGCAACATTCTTCCACCCCTCAAATCAAATAGTCCATTTCTACACAAAAATTGTTATGTTATTATGCAGTTGTACTAATATTAAAATACCATTTTTTCTGTTTTAAAATCAAAGAGCAACCAACACAAAAAGAAACATAAGAAAACAACGATTTTTTCAATATAAAAATCATAACTTACTATATATAAGCACATTACAACTTCAAAACACACTA
>JAJRQS010000129.1 GCA_024280135.1 Bacteroidota bacterium
ATTAATAATATTAAAAAGGCGAATTTAGTTGATTCGGGTTTGCCTGAATATGATTTTATGTCAAGTACCCAATTAGACTGGGCTGAACAATTTGAAAATTCTGCTCGAAAGGCAGGTTCTTCAATCCTTAGAAAGGAAGAAGTATCCTTTCTAGACGGAGAAAAAATAATTAATTTATCTAAAGAAATTTCCAGACAATCATCTGATTTACAACATGTTAAGTCGCCCTATGAGTTGACGGATATTGATGTGTTGATTTTGGATGGAGAGATAGGTGTAGCAGAAAATGCGGCTATTTGGGTAACCTCAAGAAACTGGCCTTTTCGTGTTTTACCTTTTATTACCGAGCATTTAGTGATTTGTATAAAGAAGGATAAAATAGTAGGAAATATGCATGATGCGTACGAACTCATTGGAGCATCTGATTATGATTTTGGTGTTTTTATTGCTGGGCCATCCAAAACTGCTGATATCGAACAGAGTTTGGTGATAGGTGCACAGGGGGCGATGAGTTTACGTATTGTTTGGATTGATTAAAAGCGTTATTGCTCTATATCGCCGACGGCCTCTTTCATTCCTTTGAATAAATCTGAAAGGGAATTAAACTCCTTCTTGTAGCTAAGACCAAAGCCAGTTTTTCTACGATTTTTGGAACCAGTAGTATAATCGGGTTCAAAACGATTATAGACTTGCATTCTATATCGCCTGTTTTTGGAAAGTATGATCTCCACTAAAATATCTCCGGCAAAATCAGAAGTAGCAGTCGTATTTAGTGGGTTGTTGGAACTAAAATTCCCACCTAGTTGCACCGTCACTCGATTATTGAAAAAGTGGTTTTTCAAATTAATATTAAAGACTCTCGAAGTGATCGCATTTTCACCGACTGCAGCATCTTCTTGATAGATGTTTACACCTAAATCAACTTCCATTCCGGAGTAGATTTTTCCAGTACCTACAACATCTGCCAACAATGAATTGATGTGTCGAGCAAACTGACTGGATAGCAATTCTGATAAAGTACTAGTTAATCCTGTTCCCACATTACTTTCTATTCCAAGGGAGTTTCCAGGAGGTAAGAATGTACCAAATACTAACAGACCAAAAACTTGGCGATTGAGTTCATTTGGATCGTTCTGGATGTTGCTTAATTTGCTACTAACGTAATTTTTATTATTCCCAATTAAATTGGGGATATCTAAAGAGAATTCAATATTGGGTTGCATCATTGGGCCTGACAGGAGTAGGCCTAAGTCAATGCTCGTTGGCCTTTGAGCCTCCGTAACATCACTTTTACTCCCAAAAGATTTTAGTTCTTCTTTAATTAAATTTTGGATGGGCGCTTTTAAGCCTTGATATACTGCTTGGATATCTAAAATGGCTCCCATAGGATCCTTACTCCAAGTAATCGTACCACCCGGTTCAATAACAAAAGGTTTATTAATAAAATTAAGTAAAGTGAAGAGATATTCCCCTTTCGAAATAACATATTGACCGTTGATGAAAAACTCACCGGATCGTTTATATTGTAGATTGAATTCTCCAGAACCACGACTTTGAATGACATCGCCGGCAGTTTCATCAAAAATTAATTTCATGTCAGCGTCTTCTGTAAAATTGAAAGTCATATCAATATTTAACCCCGTTGCATCAGTTGAAACCTCCTCTGCTTGATACTTCTTTTTTTCTGCCTCTTCCGCAAATGAAACGAATTGGACAAAATTTGTTTCACCGACTTGTTCTTCATCAGAGAATACTAAATTTAATTTGGTGCCTCGTAAAGTAGTACCGACAATACGTAAGGCAGGCTGTTCAAAGTCGCCACTAAATTTGGCTGAAAGATCTGCAATGGCAGTGCCATAGTACAATGGATTATCACCTTTTTTGGTGTCTAAGACCAAGAATTTATTCGAAGACATGACCACATCTAAACTAAAAGCATGAAAACGACGGTGTCGTAATCCCCCAACGATGCTGGCAGTGTTGCCTAGTCTGTCTGTTATTTTTGCACCCGTCGCATTAAACTGCGTAGTGTTAATAATTAATTTTTGGTTATTAATAAAATAGTGGGTCTTTAAATAATCAATGGTCATTTCTCCATTGAGGATATTGGCATATCCATCAAATTCTGGACTCGTAAGAGGTCCTTTTATGGCAATATGTCCATCAAATTTACCTGCGGTCTCTGAGATGCCATTTGGAATAATTTCTTCAATTATTTCGAAAGGAAAACTTTTTAGATTACCATCGAGAAAAATAGAGTTAGCTGGAACATTTTTCCCCTTCCAACTAGAAGGACTTTTTGCAAAATGAACATATCCAGCTGTAGTCAATAAGCCTTTACCAATATTTAGATCTACATCAACAGGGCTATTGAAATCCGGCATGTTTGCTTTTAGAGAGAAAGAGCCATAGGGTTTCTTGTTGAAATTGATAGTGTCAGCTTCCATTTCTAGGCGAATATCCTTACGTTCTTGAATGTTGTTAAATTGAATATTCGCGATAAATGGACCAGTGTATTGTAAATTGTCATAATTGTATAATGAGTTGATAAAAGACAAGTCGAAATGCTTTAGATCTAAGCGAAGACTATTACGGGTAGGGGTAGTAAGCTCAAATTGTTTCTCTTTTGAGGTGAAACTAATGTTTTTAGCCTCTAAAAAATCTTTACTAAAACGCAAATAATTATTAGAAGAAATCTGCCAGTTGTCTTCTGCTAAATGGATATTAGATGGGCTAAATTGTAGTTGGTAATAATCTTTTTTAGGTAAAATAATCCCATTAAAACGTACATTTTTAAGCACAGAACTAAAGTTTGATGCTTTTAGCCTAAAGTCTAGTGTGTCTGGAAATACAGAAATATTAATAGCAATCGGGGGGAGGGATTTTTTGTCATTCAGTTGTATCTCAAAAATATTGGCTCTTGCTTTTAAAATATTGGGTTTCCCGTTTATGGAGACTTCTGTATTGTTTATACTTTTATGACCAAATTGAATGGATTTGATGTAGCCATTTATCTTAACTAATTCTGCTTGGTTATTAAAATTGCCTTTTAGTTTTACCCCTGCAATCGTATCTATTTTTAATCCTAGTAATTGAGTGATGTTTTGAGAATTGTGTATGGCAAGGTCGAAAGTAAAATCTTGCTTTTTAGATTTGAGTGAATCTGAATTAATGTTTAACTTTTTTGCGAAAGCTGGACTCCTTGATATAAAAGCGGACTTGAGGGCAATTGGTAAAGATTGTAAATCAAAAATGCCTATCATGTTTGCATTAAGAACACTAGATTGTATTTTTAGATATTGATTCTTAGGATCATCTAGTTTTACAGCTATGTGCGCAGAGTCAAGCTGGAATGAGTCTTGTTCATTAAATAATTTTAAATTGTTTAGCTGGGCGTTGCCGCTAAACTCTTTTAATTCTTTTCCAGAAAGATTTAAATCAAAATCCCCTACTATATTTAATGGCTGTTTAGATAAATGTAACGCATACAAGTTTAAGCTTTTTATCTTAGAATCAAAATTATACTTGGCAATGGAATCTGTAAAATCAACTTGCCCGATGAAATCTAAATTGATATTTGGGTCTAAGCTTTTTAAGCTTCCATCAAAAAAGTTTTGTTCTAGCTTGCCATTTAGTACAATGTCTTGATAAATATATTTTTTATATTCAAATCGTTCAATAGCACCACTCAGTACGGCATGAGCTGTATGCAAACGGATACCACCACCTTCCTTGACAACCGCATTAAATGAAATCAAGCCTAGCTCTTCGTTACTCATCCATTTTTTTAAATTAAAATCAATGACGGATAGTTTTCCAGAATACTTGGCTTTTTCTGTGCCGTTACTGATATCTAAATTCATATCAGCTTTGACTTGTCCGATGTCGGTTGTTAGCTCCCCATAGGCCACAAATTGATTAATAAAACCTTCAAGTTTTCCTTTAAATACAAGTGCGCCTAGTGAGTTGAGATTTGGTGGAGGGTTAAAACCAGGAATCAAAAGCTTAAGGGTAGGTATGTCAGTTCGTATTTCTTGCACATCGATATTGACGGAGGCATGGGCTTTATCAGAAAGATTGTTTATTTTTATTTTACCAATCATTGCCGTTTTGCCGATAGAGATATTTAGATTATTGGCTCTAGGGTTTTCGAGCTTTCCAGCAAATTTTCCACTGACTTGAATAGACTCTTTAGCATTGAGTTTGAAGAACTTTTTTGTCTTTAATTTTTTTGCAAAATATAGAATGTCACGCATGGCAATTCTACTTTTTTGCAAATTAAGCTTGACATAGACTTTATCTTTAAAAGCACTAAAGTCTTGATAGCTTCTATATTTAAAAGAAAGGTAATCGGTTATGTATGTGCCTTTTTGGCTTTTACTTTCATCGGGTGTCTTAAAGATAAATTCAGTCAGTTCTGTTTTTCGACTAGAAATAGTTGCTTGCCTCACACTAAGCTTCTCTATCTCAAATCCAGAATTCTCTACTAAGCTAAGATTTTCTATGCGTCCAGTAAAGGCTTTTTTATCAAATGAAAAATCCTTTATTCTGAAGTTAATAGCACTAACATCTAAATGATTAAAATCAACTAACTGCTCAGTCGTGTCTCTTGAAAAACTCTTATCATAATTATCACTAGAAAATTGCCCCTTTTGGATTAGGATGTCTTTTATGGTGAAAAGTAATGGAGTCGTATCTTGGATATCTGAATTTGACGGAAGGATATTTTGAACCAGACTATCTTGTTTATGCTTAAAAAATGAAAACCTGGGATTGCTGACATGTACACTTTTAAGAGCAAAATAATTGTGCTCAAGATTAAGGGTGTCAACTAGTACCTTGCCTTGAAAAGCATATGCATCAAAATTTTTCTTGCTGATGTCATTTTGACTATGCAGCTGGACATCATTTAAATTGATGCTTTTTAGCGCAAGCGAAATCTTCTTCTTCTTCTTCTTCTTCTTTGAATCTGTTTTGAAGTAGTCTAGGATAAATTGAGCATTATGAGCTGTACTATTTTTTTCTCTTTTGAGTTGTATATTTGCGCCAGTCAATTCTATATCTTTGATGTAAAGATTATTGTAGAATAAAGAAAAAATACCTCTATCAAGTGTCACTTGTACTTTCTTTGCTTGTAGCAAGGTGTCCTGCTGTTGATCTTCAAGAATGAGGTCTTTAAGGTAAAAACCATTGAGTAAACTAAACTTAAAATCAGAAATGGAGATATGCGTTTGCAAATCTTTTTCCAACTTTGAAATAGTTTTATTTTTGAGGTAATTTTGTGTTGCAGGTAATTGAAGTGCGGCAAAAATAAAAAGTACTAAGAAAATAAAAAGTATAAGAATCCTTTTTGGCCATCTGACCAAAAATAGATAGAACCTTTCGGACATCGTCCGACTCTTTTTTTTAGTCTTTTTCTTTGATTCTTTTGGCATCAATAGTATAACGTAGCGAAACGACTCTAGTTCCCCTATAAATCAATGGTTTAACGCTTTTTTAACTTATGTAAGAAAGTGATAAACTAATGATGGTTTAGCGATAAATGGTGGTTTTCTGATAGAAGCTCAAAGGTAGTAAGAAATTATGGTTTTGTTGTGGTTTTAGATAGGGAGGGCTTGAGCTGTAGGTAATATATAACAGTTTGGGATAATACAAAGCTAAAATTATGTTTTTTTATCAACTTAGATCCCTTAATTTTAGGGTATATAGCATTTCTAAAAATTCAAGCACAATTGATGTAATACTTTTATAATCAGCTTTATAAACATTATTTATTTAATTATTTGTACCTTTTAGACAGAAGGATTAGCTTTGTAGTCGCTAGGTAATCTTGTATCAAGCAGAACAAACAGAACACAACCCACCTTATTTTAAGCATTTTTATGTAGATTTGCTGTAAGCTTTTCCCAAGTTTATTAAGTTTTTCCTGTGTCACTAAGCAGCATTGCTAGGATTATACGGGTCTTAACACAAAACAACAAACATGCGACAAATTTTAATCTCGTTAATGCTCGTGCTGAGTATTAATTCTTTACACAGCCAAGTGGTGGCTCCTTGTAGTCCTGCTGATGATTTAGCTTATGATTTTTGCACAGATGTATGTGCTATTTGTGACATAGGCCTACTAAATGGATATGTGGGTAATACAGGTAATTGGTCAGGTGATGTCTTTTTTGCTGGTGATGTGTTTTGTATGTCAGGTGGAATAAGTGGAGTTGTCCAGAACAATGGATGGGTGGCTTTTGTCGCTACATCTTCATCCTTAAATTTGCTTTTTACTTATTCGAATTGTACAGGAGGCGATGCTAATGGTTCGGGTCTTCAAACAGCTCTTTATGAAATGGTGGGAGGATGCCACAAAAATAATGCTGTAAAAGTTGCTTGCCATGCAGAATTATCAACTAATAGTTATAACCTTATTGCCAATGGTTTAGTAGTGGGAACGACATATTATCTGATGATGGATGGATGGGCAGATTCAGTTTGCGATTTTGAAATTGAAGTAATTGAGGGAGCAGGTGACCCTGCAGTGTTGGCTTCTACACCAATAGGAGGTCCACAATCTATTTGCCCGAGTGAGAGTACAGCATTTACTTTTGGACCTGTTGCAGGAGCCTATTATTCAACTTGGGTTCTACCTCCTGGTGCTACGATTTTGGGTGAGAACCCTGCAACGGTAACATTAGATGTTGATGCACCTACTACTGTTTATATAGATTTTGGTCCTAATCCAGCTAGCGGACAAATTTGTGTCACGCCATATAACGGTTGCCAAATAGGTAGCGAAGAATGTTTGCCCGTGACAATAGAGCCGATTCCAGATACACAATTAGATCCACTAACGGTTTGTTTTGGAGAAACTTATACTTGGATTGATGGGAATAATTATACCAATAATAATACTGCATCTTTCCCTACAACGATTACTAAACAAAAGCTTTTTGGTGGCGGCAGTTCGGGATTTTGTGATAGCACTGTTATTCAAGATATTGTTTATTTACCGAATCTAGAAAAAAATCTTCCTGACATCATAGCTTGTCAAGGCGAAACAGTTACGGTTGGGAGTGAAGTCGTGACGACTACACAAGTTGTTTCTACGACCGTGACGAATTATGCAGGATGTGATAGCACCATTAATGTTTTTGTCCAATTTATTCCAAATAATGCTGAAGCTAATGGACCATTAGCAATCGGTTGTTCTGGCAGTAATCCGCAATTAGTCGGTTCTGGAACGACTTCTAATGGCACCTATGCTTGGTATGATCCAAGTGATAATCTTATCAGCAATACTTTAACAGCTGATCCTACAGTTTCTGGAGATTACTATTTTGTCGTTACGAATGTTAGTGGTGGTACTACTTGTAAAGATACTGCAATAGCTTCTGTTACGGCTGATTTGGCGCTTCCGCTAAATGTAATGGCTACGGTTTCTGGTACCATCGGTTGTACGGCAAATGCCTCAGCCACTTTGACCGGTACTTCTTCCACACCAGGGGCTACTTTTCAATGGCTAGATCCTTCTGCAAATCCGATAGGTGGTTCTTCAGCTACTGCAACGGTCACCCAAACGGGAACTTACCAGTTAGTAGCGACCAATCCGACTAGTGGCTGTACAGCGACATTCGATATCGAAGTCATGGGGGATTCTTCCGTTCCAGATATAACAGCAACAGGTGGATCTATCGATTGTAATAATGCTTCTGCCACAATTTCGGCTGCCTCTACTACAGGTGGAGTCACTTTTGCGTGGACGGGTGCTAGCAATTATGCTTCAGCTATGGCTTCTAATTCAGTTTCTAACCCTGGAAATTACACGGTTGTTGTAACAGATCCAAGCAATGGTTGTACCAACTCTACTTCCGTGGAAGTGGAGGATAATACGGCTCAGCCTAGTGTTACAGCTGCTGGAAATACAGTAGGTTGTGCTTCTGCAGGCGTGACAATTACCGCAGTTTCGGCAGACGCAACTTCTTTTAGTTGGACAGGGCCTAATAATTATGCTTCAAGTATGCAAAACCCAACGGATGTAACGGATGCGGGAACTTATACAGTAGAAGTAACCAATAGTTTTGGTTGCACCAATACGGCTACTGCAGTAGTAGATGCCGATGATAATTTACCAACCGTAAACCCTACTGGGGGAACGGTTTCTTGTAATGATATGAATGTGACTGTGGCGGCCAATGCGGTTCCGGCCAATTTAGATTATAGCTGGTCAGGTCCGAATAGTTTCTCCAGTTCGGCTCCTAATTTTATGACTAGTGAACCTGGAACTTATAGCGTAACGGTTACGAACATGGCGAATCAATGTACTGCGGAGGGTACCGTTTTGGTCGGAGAGGATCTAACACAACCTATTCTAAGCTTAACAGCTGATGCAACAGGAATAGATTGTAATAATACAGATGTGCTATTGACGGCAACTTCCAATGCAAATGATTTTAGTTGGTCGGGAAATGGTATTAATAATACAACCTCTTCAGTTACCGTATCACAAGGCGGAGCTTATACCGTTCAAGTAACTGGTGCAAATGGTTGTAACACTTCTGAAAGTATAACCATTGATGAAGATACCGCACAACCTGATGTTACAGCTGCCGATGTAGATATTACATGTTTGGTTATGAACCCAACGGTTTCTGCCACTTCAACAGTCGATCCGACCACATCCTATAGCTGGACGGGGCCTAGTTCCTTTTCAGCAAATACAGCCTCTGCTGAAGTAACTATACCGGGTACTTATACCGTAGTGATTACAAATAATAGTAATGGTTGTACCAACACGACAACAGTTGAAGCCAATGATTTAGTAGTTGTACCGAATTTGACAACTACAGGAAGTATGTTAGGATGTGGTAGTAATGCAACAATGATTTCGGCTAGCTCAGCTGCAGGCTCTACTTATAGCTGGACTGGACCGAATAGTTTTGCGGGTACAGGTAGTTCTGTAAGTGTTCCATCTGTTGGTGTTTACACCGTGATTGCAACAGATGGAAATGGATGTACTGTTGAGGGTACAGCAGAAGTACTACCAGATGTTTCGTTGCCAGAATTGACCACCACTCAATCAGGATTAATTACTTGTGACAATACTTCTTCGGCAACTTTTACAGCTTCTTCAACCACCCCAGGTGTTACCTATCAATGGACAGGGCCTGGTGTAAATTCAACAGATCTTTCTATAGATGTATCTGATTATCAAGAATATATCGTCGTGGTGACAGCACCAAATGGTTGTACTAACCAAGCGGCTTTAACGGCAGATGTTGATATGGATCCGCCGGCTTTGACGAATATGAATGCATCTAATATTTTAAATTGCACAAATCAAGAAGCAACGCTGTCAGCGACCACTAATGCAATCAACTATCAATGGACAGGTCCTGCTAGCTTTTCAAGCAATGATCCAATGCCAACGGTCTCTACAGCTGGAACCTATTCCGTTGTGGTCACAGGAGGGAATGGTTGCACAAGTACAGATGATGTATTAGTAGAAGAAGAGGTTGCGCTTCCTAATGTAACAGTTGCCGATGGAGAAGTCGGATGTACGACACCGTCCACGATTTTAACAGCAACTTCTACAAGTAATATTACAAATTATGCTTGGTCTGGTCCAGGTGGCTTTAATGAGTCCACTCAGGCAGTTACGGTTTCCATGGCTGGGGATTATACTGTTGTGGTCACGGGCGAAAATGGTTGTACTCAATCAACTACCGCTACGGTTACAGCGTCTTCGGACCTGCCAGAGGTTTCTGCAACAGGTGGAGAATTAACTTGTATGCTTACGGATTTGGATTTGATGGGAAGTTCTTCGACATCTGGAGCAACAGGTGTTTGGACGCAAGGCGTTAATCAAGTCGCTACTGATTTTGCATACTCGGCAACGACTCCTGGAGATTATACCTTGACTGTTACAGCACCGAACGGATGCACACAAGAATTAACAGTGACGGTTACAGAAAGTATTGACGAACCCAATGTCTCGGCGTTTGCACCAGAAGAACTAACTTGTCAAGCAACCACGATTTCTCTTGAAGGAAATTCCACAACACAAGATGTAACTTTTGCATGGTCTGGACCTAATGGCTATACTTCTTCTCTGCAAAACCCAAATGATATTTCTACCGAAGGGACATACACCTTGACGGTTACAGGACTTAACGGTTGTACCCATTCAGCAGATGTCGATGTCGTGACAAATGGTGAATTGCCTGATGTAACGGTCACTGGAGCAGACTTAAATTGCGAAATAGTTGAAGTGACCCTATTGGGTGAATCTAGTACGCCTGGCGTTACTTATCAATGGTCGGGTACAGGTATTTCAAATCCAACTTTGCAAAATCAAGTGGTTTCGGAGCCAGGGATATATACCGTTGTGGTCACAGCAAATAACGGTTGTACAAAAGAAGCAAGTGTTGACATAGCACAAGACTTAACACCTCCAGTTATTACAGATGCTCAAGGTGGAACCATCCTTTGCGGAAGCTCCAGTACAACTTTGATGGGATCGTCATCAACTGCTGGTGCAACTTATACTTGGGTAGGACCAGGAGGCGTAGAATATAATGAAGCGAATCCAACCGTTGATGAAGTAGGAACTTATACATTCGTAGTGACTAATCCGACCACACAATGTACAGCTAGCCAAGACGTTGAAGTTCAAGAAGATAACAATGCACCGGACGGACAAGCTTCTGTAGGAGGAGAAATTACTTGCGTAAATAACGAAGTCCAAATTGCTGGATTTTCCACGACAGATGATGTTACCTATACCTGGACATCTCCTTCTAATCAAACAATTGATGGACCAGGTCCTCATGTTGTGACAGAAGAAGGTGATTATAAATTAGTCATTCTTGCCCCTAATGGTTGTGAAACAATTAAAAATTTAGCAATACCCGTTAATAAAGAAGAGCCAGGAGCAACAATTGATAATATAACTTTGGGATGTGGAGAAGTCGGTACGCTATCTGCTAGCACGAATCCCCAAGGTACAGCCGCTTATGTTTGGTCAGGACCTAATGGGTATTCAAGCACAATGACA
>JAJRQS010000130.1 GCA_024280135.1 Bacteroidota bacterium
CAAGCTTTCTATGAAGTAGAAATTTTGACTTAGCAGATCTTTTTAGAAAACAGCACGTGCTTGCATGCTTCCGACGTGTACAATCTTTGCCCCTGAGCCCGTTTTTCGACCATTGTACAATAAGCTTAAAACGACGGATTTAGTGAGTTGCTTGTCGAGGTTGAGCCCCCAAAGTAAGTTTTGACCTGGACGTAATCCTTGCAGCATGGAAAACCCAACAGTAGAATTAGCTTCACCATCGAAGGTGATTTTGACTAAAGAAAAATTGGCTCTAAAACGAATTGGGCGGTTGGTTTTCAGCGGGTTGGGTTTTCCCGTAAGCGTGAAAGCCCATTCAAGTTGATGGCTGATGAGTTTTTCATCAAGTCCGATAATGTTGTTTTTTTGTTGAGTTGTATAACTTAGAATATTTCGGATTCTTTGATTTAGAATATGCGTCAAGGCAATGGTACCCTCTTGTTTTTTAATATTAAAATTTCTATTCTTAAATAAATCTGCTTGGCTGATCTGATTGGATTGTTCGACGTCTAGGTTTAGATTTATAGAGCGATTGATGCGGAATCTAATTTTTGAAAAATAGGCATCTAGGCTTCTTGACTCTCCTCCAGAGGTCAGTAAGGATTTATTATTATTGGATTTTTGTCCGATCTGAAATTCAAATTTTGGATTGCCTTTGTTGAAAAATAAAGTATTTATGATTGAAGCTTGGGCGGTGACAAGTGCAGTATCATTCGCTGGCGCAAAAGGATTCCAAGCATCAATTGGAGGACCCATGATAAGTCTTCGATAAATACGCATGGAGTTGATGGTTGATAGTCTTCCTATAAATTTTAACACCCCTCTTTTTTGAGCCAAAATTTTTTTGGGGTTGATGCGAAAACTTTGGTTGAATCTAATGTTATTGGTTGAAATAAATTCATTGGTCACGATGGAGACGCGTAGGTAATTGGCTTGATCTGAAAATGGAGCGATTTCAAATTCATTCAATTGTGGGATGCTATCTTGGTTGCGATCGATCCAAGTAAAACTACCTTGACCCGGATCTACTTTTAAATAATTGTATTCTAGCTTTGGGGCTTGACCCGATCCTAGTTCATAAGTGGTATTGGAAGAAAGCAATCCTTTTTTTAATTTAAAAAAATAATCTAATTTGCCTAGCCATGTATTTTGGTTTTCGAATACGGATAGAGTGGGTTGCTTGATATCGAGTTGTCTTCGGGTAAATTGCCAATTTAATCGAGATGATTTAGAGGCACTCCAAAGCCCTTTCCAGGCAATATCCAATGCCTCTGTACTTTGGATAAAACCTGTCAAAGCGGGTTGTAAAACATGCCTGGGTGCAAAGTCAGCACGTCTTGAAATATAGAAGCCTGTTTGGAATTTCTGGCTACTCGGTAGGTCAAAATATAATTTGTAAAAATCAAAACGTTTGCTTGAAGAAGACAAGGTATCTATTTGAATACCCGTAACTTGTGCATATCTTTGATTAGCCTCATGCTCCATAAAAACACCAATTCTTCCAGGCGAATCTCCATATTTTTTTAAAATACTAACAGACAAATCTGAATGGGGTCTTAAAAAATGTGTGCGTTCAAGAGTCGATTTTGATGTGAGTAAGCTGGCGTTGGAGATCCACCTTAAACGCCCTTTGTCAAGCTGAAAAGAGAGCCCATGTTTTTGTCCATCATATTGCCCTTTCTGTGTGAATCCCGAAAAATCATATTGAAAATTGCCCCAATTAGGTTGGTTGTATTTTATGGAAATAGACGGTAGTTGCTCGGCAGATCTTTTTGTTGTCTGATTGATATTCCAATCTCGTGCAAACTCTGTTTTTCGATATGGATTCAAAGCTTGATATCGGCTAGCTACCCATTCATAAGCGATGTGCGTTTCAATGGTGGCAGGTTTTTCTTTTTTGCTTAACGGTATTTGGTGGTGTAATTCTATTTTTGCCGCAAGGCCTACATCGTTGCTTTTATCCAAATTTGAAAAACGATTCAAGTCTGTTTTAGATAGGCTTACTTCTGTACGCAATGTGAATTGTTTGCCAATTTTTCCTTCAGAACCAAGCGTAAAAACTTGTTGTTGTTCTGGAGCGATCAATGGAATGATGGGTTCGTAGTTACCTAGGAGCTGTCCTGTTAACTCATTTGGGGCAACCCATTCATATACACGCCCATTTGCTGCTGCTTGACTGATGATGTAGTGCCCATTTCCAAATCCGACGTCCGAAAAACGAGCTCTAAAAAGGGTCTTAGTTTTGTCATTAGAATAAAACAATACTCCACTAAAACCCAAAGTATCTTTCAGTTCATAAGTAATCAAGCCCGGTGTGAATGCTGAAACCGTATCAATGCCAGATACTAATGCTTGAGATAGATTATCGCCTGCTTGCGCCAAAGCTAGTTTTTCTTCTTTAGTCAAGTCTTGCGCACCGCCTGTAAGCTTGCTATCTTGTTGACTGAGAAGGTTGAAAAAGACCCGCCAGTTTTTATGTTGCCAATCCAAGTCTGTAGCAATCAAGCTTTTTTGAAAGCGCTGATCTGCGTACTCAAATTCGACAATTATTCGGCGATCTTTGGTGATTAGATGCTTAGCCATGAAAGTTAAAGTGCCTCGATTATAATCAATCACATAGTCTTCGTCAATACCTCTTTTTAGTAATTGTCCATCAATAAAAACACGCTCAGTGGCAGATAAGATAATTAAAAACCGCTCCCCATTATTTCCTTGCAATGAATAGGGCCCTTGGTTTCCTTCAATAGGTACAATGGTATTTCTCGAAAACTGGCCTTTGGGAATTGCGACACTTCCTCTTACCTTCAAAGTAGATTCATTACGGGTTTTGAAGCTGGAGGTAGCCGTCAGACCTTGTAGTTTTTTATAATATTGTAAGAAGTAACTATTTTGGGATTGAAGTTCATAATCTCCAGCGGTAAGGCTTGATTTTCCTTTGTTAAGTTGGATAAAAATTTTGTCAAATTCTCTGAGTGACTGGGTGTTGCCTTCTGGCTGAATGGGGATGTTTTCATCGGTGATGGCTGCTTTGATTTCTAAGTCATTCGATATTTTACCCGCCATCTGAAGGTTGAAACTGGAGTTTAAGACTAGGCTTTGATTGTTTCCTAAAGTTAGACCTCTAGCAAAACTCCCTTGATAGTCTAGCCCATTCATTTCGGGCAGGAGTGCAGTTGATTCTTCAGGGGTAAAATCAAAAGCGATGTCAATTTCACGGAGTTCTGCTTTGATTTTGGAACTATCGATCCAGCTATAATTTTTGCGTAAGCGAATGGGTAGTACTCGATAGACTAGGGTGATGCTATCGTTTTGTCCGAAAGGAAAGGAAGGGTGAAAATAGATACAATCTTCTTTTAAGGAATAAAAGCTCGTGTCGATGCTAAGCAAGTCCGATTTATAATAAAATTGAATGCTATTGGGTAGGATGCTCAAACTATCTATACAAAGCCGTTCCGTTTTGGGGGTAAAAATGACGCTTCGGAGGTTAGAAATTGCGGGTGATTGTCCATAAGCGTGGCTAGTCACCCCAAGGAGTATTCCTAAAAGGTACA
>JAJRQS010000131.1 GCA_024280135.1 Bacteroidota bacterium
CACCGCAACCTGTGGGTTTAATATTACAGTAACAGCTGGAGAAGATGTAGCTGTAGAAATGGCATGTGGAGACTTGACGGATGTAAATATTACATTAGGTCCAGGTCAAACAAGCGAGGTGGTTACATGGACTGCACCGACAGCGACAAGTAATTGTTACTTAGGTTCAACGGTAACTGTAGAGCAAACTACATCGGAAGTAAGTGGAACTGCATTTGAAGCAGGAACATATGTGGTATCTTACACCGCAACGGATGCATGTGGTAACACCGCAACTTGTGGGTTTAATATTACAGTAACAGCCGGAGAAGATGTAGCCGTAGAAATGGCATGTGGAGACTTGACGGATGTAAATATTACATTAGGTCCAGGTCAAACAAGCGAGGTGGTTACATGGACTGCACCGACAGCGACAAGTAATTGTTACTTAGGTTCAACGGTAACGGTAGAGCAAACTACATCGGAAGTAAGTGGAACTGCATTTGAAGCAGGAACATATGTGGTATCTTACACCGCAACGGATGCATGTGGCAACACCGCAACTTGTGGGTTTAATATTACAGTAACAGCCGGAGAAGATGTAGTCGTAGAAATGGCATGTGGAGACTTGACGGATGTAAATATCACATTAGGTCCAGGTCAGACAAGTAAAGAGGTTACATGGACTGCACCAACAGCGACAAGTAATTGTTACTTAGGTTCAACGGTAACTGTAGAGCAAACTACACCAGAAGTAAGTGGAACTGCATTTGCAGCAGGAACATATGTGGTATCTTACACCGCAACGGATGAATGTGGCAACACCGCAACTTGTGGGTTTAATATTACAGTAACAGCCGGAGAAGATGTAGTCGTAGATTTAGATTGTTCAAGTTTGAATGATATTGAAATTACATTGACGCCAGGAATACCTACCGAAGTAATTGAATGGACGGCGCCAGAAGCCACTACCAATTGTTTTGAAGGAGGAATATTAGTTACACAAATTGAAGGATTGTCAAGTGGTACAGCATTTGAAGCAGGTAGCTATTTTGTGGAGTATGAAGCTACGGATAATTGTAATAGTTCAGTAAAGTGTGGGTTTAATATTATTATTAACGCTGCGCCAACTGGAGAGATTAGCATGCTTTGTAATGACGATGTAGAGGTGACAATTGCACCGGGTTTAGAAGGTAAAGTTGTTACTTGGACAGCTCCTACTGCATCAACAACTTGTCCGTTACCTGGATTGGAAGTTACGCAAGTGAGTGGGCCTACAAGCGGCGATTTATTGGCAGCGGGTACTTATACAGTAGTATATGTTGCAACGGATGCGTGCTTAGATGAAGAGGTTGTTTGTGAATTTACAATAGTTGTATTACCACCACCTACTAGTGAGATTGAATTAAATTGTAACTCGAATATTGAAGTGACTTTGACACCAGGTGCAACAGGTCAGATTGCTACTTGGGAAGTGCCAACAGCATCTACGACTTGTCCATTAGGTGGGTTGGGAGTGATGCAGGTTCAGGGGCCTGAATCAGGTTCTGAATTGAGCCCAGGTATTTATACGGTTGTATATCAAGCTTATGATGCTTGTTTGTCAACGGAGATGTGTAGTTTTAATATTATTGTTAAAGATGCACCTACAGGCGAAGTTACGTTCAATTGTAATGATGATATCATGACTTTTGTTGTGCCTGGAACAAATAGCCAAACAGTTATTTGGACGGCACCAACGGCGACGACAACTTGTCCATTAGGCGGCATATCTGTTGAGCAAACTTTTGGACCCGCAAGCGGTTCATTGTTGACAGCAGGAGTTTATACTGTGACCTACATGGCAACGGACGATTGTGGAAATTCACAAACATGTGAGTTTTTGATTAAAGTTGATAATGTAGTGCCTTGTGCGATGAGAGATATTAAAGAAGTAGTGGATTGTGATATAGAAAATCCATTTAACTTCTTCTTGTCTGGAATGGTAGAAGGAGTAGCAGGAATAAATGATTTCTATACTTATCAGTCTGGTTCATTTACTGAGTATGAAAATGGAACAGCTTCTTTAGAGATGACTGTACGGAATAAAGGGAATGCAAGTGCTCAGTTTAAAATTAGTCTAGTTTATACTGGAAGAACGACAACTGCTCCATCTGCACCGATACCACCGCATTGTTTCTCTACTGATTTTCCTGATTGGTATTACTATTCAAATGTAACAGGTCTGATTGAAGGGCAAGGCGTTTTACAAGGTGCGAAGTTATTTGCTACTTGGAAGATGAATAAGCCTCAGATTGGTACGGGCGCAAATCTTTATACGGATGAATTAGGAATGGTGACTTGGTTAGATTTGACTGTGGTGACACAACCTAAAGATAACAGTGTTACCTTATCTGTACAAGACTATGTGGCTGATATCCATTTGGCTTTGACAGGTGAAACAACTGACTGTAGTAACGATACGGAAGTGGTGATTACTTGTCCGACAGCTTTGCGGGTAGCAGCTGCTCCTGGTGCAGTGAATGCAACGATGGCATGGTCAGCGCCTTCAGCGATGACAACTTGTAGCGATCCGAGTGTTTTTATCGAGCAAATGTCTGGACCGATATCTGGAGAGAGTTTGCCAATTGGTACTTTTGATATGGTGAAGTACAGAGCGACAGATCAGTGTGGTAATGAAGCTTTCTGTACATTCTCTGTAGCCATTACGGAAGTTCCTTCAGCGGTGTGTGCTAATCATGAAGTGTCTAATGCGGAAGTTGCATGTGATGATGCTACTGAACGGTTCTTAATAGCACCCGGCTTAGCACCTGAAGATGATCGTTTTGTGATAGTTTCTACTGGTAACTTGACAGAGTTGATTAATCAAACAGCAAAGCTAGTTGTAGGTATCCAAAATGTGACAGATCCAAGTATTAAATACATGGTGAGTTTAAACTTTGGAGGAAAGACTAGTGAGATGCCAGCTACTGGAGTTGATTTAGAAGCTGACTGTTATCAACTAGATGCAGCGAATTTAGCTTACTTTACAGATGTTAGTGGTTATCTACTGGGAGAGGGTGTTATGGCTGGCGCAAAGTTAGCGATAGTTTCTACTGGAAAACCATTTGTGATAGGTAACGGAGCTGGATTAACGAATAGCGATTTGTTCGGTGGATTTTTGAATGCAAATTTAGAAGTGATTGCACAGTCGATTTCTCAAGATTATGTAATACCTCAGAGTATTGCATTAGACCTTAGAATGCATCTTTCAGGTGCGGTAGGAGATTGTTCAGATATCAAGCCTGTTTTTGACTTGACAGCTGCCAATAGTTTTGGTAATACGCTTTTAACCTGGACTAATAATACAGGTGTAAAGAATGCCTATTTTGCGGTTGAAAGGTCAATACCTGGCGGCAAATTCAAGCAAATTGCTTCCGTAGAGTCTTACACGATTAGTGGAGAATTGACCTATACTTATTTGGATGAAAAGGTGCCAGTAGGTACGAGTATGTATAGAATTCGAGCTGTACAAAAAGACGGTTTAATTCTGACTTCAAACGAAGCGTCAATATTTATTATTGAAGAGAAAGACGCTGTTCAAGTGGGACCCGTTCCTACGAATGACTTAGTTGCTGCTGATTTGTCTTCTTTGGCAGGGCAGTTCGGAACAGTTAGTTTGATGAATGAAGGAGGTTTAGCTGTTTGGAATTCTGGTCAAATAGAATTTGCGAAAGAGCCGCTTCAATTGTCACTAGGCGAGTATAAAGCGGGTGTGTATCAATTATTAATAATTGTAAATACAGACTATAAAGTGAAAGTAATTACGAAAACAATTGTATTAAGCAAAATGTAATCACTTTAACTTATTGAAATTAAAAAGGTCATCTCGAAAGAGGTGGCCTTTTTTTTTGTGTTTGAATAGATTCTATCCAACCTTCAGCCCCACATGAGTTAAGCCTGGCGGATATGTTTGCTGCATATACTCCAATATAAGCGCATAGTCTTGTTTGTTATCGACAAAATCCATGTTGCTAAGTTCGAGAATAACCACAGGAAAGTCCACAATATTTTTGAAATAATCCATGTAAGCATTTTGGATATTAAGTAGATAGTCGGGCTGAATAGTGACTTCCATACCTCGGGCTCTTTTGGTAATGTTAGCCATTAGGTTTTCTATGGGGCGATGTAGATAAAAAATAATATCGGGTTGAGGTATCTCTTTGTTCAGTATAGAAAAAAGTCGATGGAATAAACGATATTCTTCCTCATTCAGATTGTTGCCAGCAAAAAGTAACGTTTTTATGAAAAAATAATCCGAAAAAATCTGTGGATTGAAAATGTTTGGCTCTGCAAAAAAACTTGATAATTGCTTATACCGTTCTGTCATAAAAAACAGCTCAACAGGAAATCCATACCGCTCAGGCTCTTTGTAAAAGAAAGGTAGAAACGGATTATCGGTAAATTGCTCTAAAATAAGATCCGCCTCAAAATCAGCTTGAAGCCTACGGCACAATGTCGTTTTTCCAGTGCCGATATTGCCTTCTATGGCTATAAATTTATATGGGAATGTGGGCAAGTTTTCTTCGTTTTTATTGTGGATGCAAAGATAGGAAAATATTGTGGGATATATAGAACATAAAAAAAGTATAGCGGTGTTAAGGTGATAAAGCGGTTTTATGGTGTTAAGGTATAGTGGTTTTATGGTGTTAAGGTATAGCGGTTTTATGGTGGGTGAACCAAAATTGAAAAAAATCTCAAACTAATTAAGATAAATTGCCTATCTTTGCACCCGCAATGGCTCACCGCTTGATGTACAAGTTACGTGAGTATCGTTTAACAGGAGAGAAATCATCAAATAAAGGATTTATCTCCATAAAAACAGAATTACAGATGCCTGTAAAAATTAGACTACAAAGAAAAGGGAGAAAGAAAAAACCTTTTTACCACATCGTAATAGCAGATGCAAGAGCCAAGAGAGATGGCCGCATGATCGAAAGAATCGGAAGCTATAATCCATTGACAATTCCTGCAACTATTCAGATAGACAGAGAAAGAGCTTTTCATTGGTTAATGGAAGGTGCTCAACCTACCAATACTGTTAAAGCCATTATGCGCTATAACGGTATTTATTACCGCAAACACTTGATGCGTGGGGTGAAGAAAGGGGCTATGACAGAAGATCAAGCGATGGAAAAGTACAATGCTTGGATTGCTGAGAAAGAAGCAGCTATCGCTAAAGAAGTAGCTAAAACTGTAGAAAAAACAAAGGCTTATCATAAGATGATTGATGGAGTTGCGCCAGCGAAAAAGAAGGCGGCAGTAGTCGTAGAAGCTGGAAAAGCTACAGCTGATGCACCTAAATCTCTTTTGGAATCTATCGAAAAGACAGAAATTGACACTACTTCTGGTGAAATGGTAACTACTACTGAAACTAAAGAGGAGGTGAAGGAAGAAGCACCTAAGAAAGAAGAAGCTCCTGCTCCTGTAGAAGTGAAAGCTGAAGAACCTAAAGCAGAAACTCCTGCACCTGTAGAAGTGAAAG
>JAJRQS010000132.1 GCA_024280135.1 Bacteroidota bacterium
CCTCGCTTTTCAGCAGGAGCAATTTCGGCAATATACATGGGAGCATTCATAGAGGCTACACCAATGGCGATACCTCCTAAAATTCTAAAAAACACTAAAACTGGGATCGTTTCTGGAAGGATGGAGGGTAGTCCTGAACCCCAAGCAGATACTGTAAATAGTATTGCTGATAATATTAAGGAACTTTTACGACCGATGGCATTACTGAGCATACCCGCAACAGCCGCACCACCAAAAGCACCGAGTAAGGCACTACTGACTACAAAGCCTTTTGTCGCATCTGATAAGTCAAAATACTTGGAAAAAAAGAATTGAGTACCATTAATAACTCCGGTGTCGTACCCAAAAAGCAAACCGCCTAAGGTCACGATTAAGGTAATTACGTAGATGTTTGTTTTTTTTGTTTGATTCATTTTTTTTATTTTAATCAAAGTGTACGCAAACATAATAAAAAAAAAGGAATATTTTGTAATCTGATACCGCTTAGTCTCTTGCAAGTATCTTCCTGCTATTTAATTTCCTTTTGAAATATAAAAGAAACCAGCCTTGGGTACTCCTGAAAACCGTCATCAAACCATTCTTTTAGTTCCAATAGTTTAAAATTATTATTTTCCGCGTTTGCTATAAAATCAGAAATGTGATGCGTAAAAACTTCTAAAGAAACGACCCCTTCGTTCGTTTCAAATCTAGCTTTACTCCCAAGATATTGCTTGATTGGATGTAATTCTGAAATAAAAAAGAGACCATTAGGCTTTAATTTTTTATAAGCTTGCGCAAAAATGGAATCCATATCTTTAATATGCTCCATTGTCAAACTACAAGTAATTAAGTCAAAATAGTCAGACGCCACATGCCAAGCTTTATTCAAATCATCTGATTGAAAAAGAACACGGTCGTCTGTGATTTTTACTTTTGCTTTATTGAGCATCTCTTCCGAAAAATCAATCGCAACAATCTGCTTTGCTTTTGACAACAACCATGCAGTGTTTTTACCCGTACCACATCCTAACTCTAAAACAGTATCGAAAGAATAGGATTCAAGTGTTTTGATAGTTGCCTTTTGATCTAGGTCCCTCGTTTTGTTTTGGTTAGTATCGTATTGAGCTGCCCACTGATTGTATGCTTCGTTAATTTTCATTTTTTTTGTTTAAATATGACCAGCTTTGCGAAAAGCTACGGCAATTCCAATCAAACCTAGTGCCCCATTAGATGGTGTATTTACAATAATAGAACCAGTTCCACAAAAAACCAGAGCAAAAGTCCCGATCCCTTCAGTAAAATATTTTCTAATGTTCATAGACAAAGATAGTTTTTTAGGACAAATAAAAAAAGAGGATGATTAACTAAAATCACCCTCTCTCCCTTTTGGTTTTGTGGCTTATAAAGCCGCTGCACCTGCAGAAGCGACCGCATGGTCATCCTCTACTGTACTTCCACTAACGCCTATTGCGCCTATAATTTTTCCGTCAGCATTTTTGATGCAAACGCCTCCTGGAAAACTGATGAGTCCTCCGTTAGAATGCTCAATATTGTATAGAGAGCCACCTGGCTGAGATAAAGAACCGATTACGCCCGTATCCATATTAAAGAAACGCGCTGTTCTTGCCTTTTTCATCGCAATATCAATAGATCCAATCCAAGCTCCATCTTCTCTTGCAAATGCAGTCAAATTAACGCCTGAATCCAAAACAGCGATATCCATCTTAGTTCCTAACTCTTGTGATTTTTTCTTTGCGGCAGCGATCACCTTCTCTGCTTGTTCTAATGTAATATTCATTTTCTCAGTTTTTTAAAAATAATACTTGCGCAAAGATAGTCTGCTGAGCCAATCTAAAAAGTTCAAAAAGTTATGAAAAAGGTTCAATAAGGCATAAGCGGTTCAACTTACTTCTTTTGGGCTTACGCCAAATCTTTGTTTGAAGGCAAGGCTGAAATTAGATAGGTTGTTATAGCCAAATTCTCTAAAGATTTCAGAAGGCTTTTTTTGTTTTGTTTTCAACAATTCTTTTGCTTTGAGCAATCGCTTTTCCTTAAACCATTTACCTGGTGTGACTTCATATTCTTCTAGAAAATGTCTTTTGAAGGTCGAAATGCTCATGTTACACAGAAAGGCTATCTCTTCTAACTTTAAATTTGAATACACATTTTTCTCAATAATGCTACGAAATGGAAAGCGCTCTATGTTAACTAAAGAGTGCAAAAACAATTCAAAACTGTCGCCATACTTATTTATTAAATAAACTAATATTTCCTCAAATTTTATAGCTAATAACTTTTCAGACTGATTGGGCAAATTCTGCTCAATGGCGGAAAGAGAATTGATATACGTTAGAATATAAGCATCATTTTCAATGACAAAAAAGGGGGCTTCTTTTTTACTGGTTTTATTTATGGGGTAGTCTTTCAGGAAAGTGGCCAATTTTTTTTCTGAAAAGAAAAGTAACTTGCAAAAATATATTTCCTCTGTCTCCAAGAGTTCCGTCCATAAACTATTGCCTTTTTTGATAAGCAAGGACTGCTCTTTATTGACCGCAATTGAAGTGCCTGCAAAGTGAATTTGTTTTCTACCGATTTGTAAAAAACTAAACATATTCATACTTAGTTGGACTTTGCTCTTTACGACATCATTGGTCATCTTAAAATCATAAACTAATAATTCAGGGGCTCCCTGATTATCAAGATATATCTCAGGGATGTTTTCTATAGGCATCTTCGAAATTTAAAACGGTTTTAAAATCGCTTGCGCAAAGCTATTTCTGTTCCGACAATAGGGGCAATAATGAGTAAAACAAACAGCCCCACGAATGGAATAGCTAGCTGACTAGCCCCTACACCTGGTAGATATGGGGCCACAAGACCAAGTGCAATCAACCCTAATCCTGCCCATTTTAATGCAGAAGTGGAGTATTCTTGCGCAAAATCCCATGCCTGTTGGCTTGATTTTGCACGCTTGGTTCGATATCCGTACCTAGGGTTAATACCTTTTGGCGGTCGCATCTTAAAAAACCAGCCTAGAACAAAATAAAAAATCCCTGTTATGTACACGATTGTTAGCAACTTGTCCATATGCTTTTTTTGTAAAGGTACTTTAAACAACCTAAAAGAGTAGATAAATTGGGAAAAAAAAGACCAATACTCATTTGAATATTGGTCTTGATTTTGAAATCGGATATTCTTATTTGACTAAGAAAGTGATTTTAAGGTTTACTCTATAATCCTTTACTTTTCCATCTTTAACGGTAACGCTTTGGGATTGAACAAAAGCCGAACGAATATCTTTGATACTCTTTGAAGCTTTTTTGACTGCTTTTGCGGTTGCATCTTCCCAGCTTTTAGTTGAGTCGCCTAGGATTTCAATTACTTTTAGAATAGCCATAGTATTTTGATTTTAAAGGTTCTGATAAAAATTTATCTAAAGCAAATATAACAACTAATTCCATTTTTTTCTATGATTCACGTCAATTGTTTGCGGTTTTAGGTATGTTTGTCGTGCAACTATCTGTAACAAATGAAACCCAACCCTCCAGTACTGCTTTATGACGGCTTTTGTTTCTTATGTACAAGTGCTGCTAGGTTCTTGATGCGAATAGATAGGGAAGCTAAAATCAAATTGACACCACTCCAGTCCAAACAAGGCTTGACCTTACTTCGCAGGCTGGAACTCCCAAAACCCAGCTTAGACACCTTGCTCTTGCTTCACCGAGGACGTTTATTTAAAAAATCAAATGCTGTTTTTGAAATCCTAAGCATTATTGGAGGCCCTTGGAGGTTGCTTTTGGTTTTTAAGATAGTTCCCTTGTTTATCCGAGATGCAGTGTATGATTTCATTTCAAGGAATCGATATCGTTGGTTTGGGAAGAAAGATAGCTGTGAATATTTGGATCGGGATCGGATACAAGGACAAGAAGATAAAAGCAACCTATAATGATGCCTCGTCGTCTGCCTCTAGAGTTTCCGTTTCTTCTTCGTCCCACCCTTTAGCAATGTCAGCGGGAACCTCCTCAGGGGCATCGGGATTTTTTTCTATCCAGAAATTATTATTGCCTTCTCCTTGAGTAACCACATATTCTAACCTATTTAGGATTTCTAATAAGGCCATGAAAGTAATGATGGCGTGCATCCTATTCTGGAGATTGCCAAATAAATCTTCGAACCTTTTTTTCTCATCCCCGATTTGTTCTCGAATATATTGCTGCTGCCCCCGAATGGAAAAAGCATAAGCATAGAC
>JAJRQS010000007.1 GCA_024280135.1 Bacteroidota bacterium
ACAACTTCGCCATCGGTCATGACCGCTTCAAACCAAAAAATCACCTGCAACATTGCGCAAGTGTATATTGAAGCCAATGTAAGCACTGGAAGTGGCAATTACACATACGAATGGAGTCCGTTATCAGGTATCGTTAGTGGAAGTACTACTCCTAACCCACTTGTCAACCAAACTGGATTTTACAATGTAATTGTAACAGACAATGAAAATGGATGTACAACTCCTGCTAGTGTTGTAGTAGAAGCATCAACTGAAATGCCTACTGTGAGCCTTACGGCCAATGATACTTTAACTTGTAGAGACACAATAGTATCACTAAGCGCAACTTATAATAGTACTTATGCTATTGCTTGGAATACGCTTGATGGTCAAATCGATGGTGACGCTACAATTGCCAATCCAACTGTGAGCCAGATAGGTACTTATACTGCGACTATTACAAATACTGCGACGGGTTGTTCTACCACACAATCTGTAGAAGTAGCGTCAAACGTAGAGACACCGATTGCTAATGCAGAAGACATCATCAAGACTGATTGCACCTCTAAAAATGTGCAAATAGGTAGCCTTGATAATGCTTCTATGAGCAACGTCCTATTTGAATGGACGACCATTGATGGTAACTTTGTATCTGCATCAAACCTACCCAATCCAATTGTGGACAGGAAAGGAACGTATCACTTACGTGTAATCAATAATGATAATGGATGTTCTAATGAAGACGAAATAGAAGTAACCGACTTGGAAGCGCTTTCAGGTGCTGAGTTTACAGCATCATTACCAGGTTGTGATGGAAGAACAGGAGCCATTATGATTAATAATATTATTGGCTCAACTGAACCATTTACCTATTCTTTCAACGGAGGTACAACCTTTGGAACGACTCCGATGATAGCTGGATTATATCCTGGAGATTATGAAGTAATCATCCAGGATGCAATGGGATGTGAATATACAGAAACCATTACATTACCCATACCACAGGAAGGAGACATCTTAATTGAACCAGATGTATTGATTACCATGGGTGACAGTACGCATCTAGAAGTCTTCACTTCTACACCGAATTCAGCTATCGATACAATTATTTGGACACCGAATGAAGAGCTTACATGCTTGAATAGTTGCTTCGAACAGACAGTAAAACCATTAGCAACAACTATTTATTCAATTACAATTATTGATACACTAGGTTGTGTTTCGACTGCAAAAACAACGGTACATGTTGAGGATCCAGACATCTTTATCCCGAATGTATTTTCACCAAATGACGGCGACGGTCAAAACGACTTCTTCACTGTAATGGGTAATACTTCTAGAATTGAAGAAATTGTGACCATGCAAATATTTGACAGATGGGGGACACATATTTTCTCAAAAGAGCACTTCCAAGTCAACGACTATAGTGAAGGGTGGGACGGAACATTCCGTGGAAAACCAGCTCAAGAAGGTGTTTATATTTACTTCTTGAAGGTTAGATACATCGACGGAAAAGAAGTTCAATTTGAAGGAGATATTTCTATTGCCAATTAAAGATCAAACATATTATGAGCTTAAAAAGGCCGACTTGCAAATGCAAGTCGGTCTTTTTTCTTCTTTTTTTAATAACTACACCATCTCCCAATGCAGCGTTTTTCACGAAGTAAAAAGACGAAATCTGTGAAAACAGTTGCAACCGTGTCACCCTTGCCTGCCTGAATCGTCAGAGGTGCCGTCCTATCTAGCATACTGAGTAGTTACCATTTTTTATTATATTTGTGCACATGAAAAGCAATCTACTCAAAACAATCGGCCCAGGAGTTATTTTTGCTTCTATGGCCATTGGTGTTTCCCACCTTGTACAATCTACACGCGCAGGAGCCATCTATGGATTTGGGCTACTACTCTTAATTTTAGTCACCAATGTATTAAAATATCCTTTCTTTGAATATGCGACTCGTTACGCAAATGCAACGGGTGAAAGTTTAATTGATGGCTATCATAAAATGGGCCGCTGGATTCTTTGGGTTTATTTTATACTGACAATAGCCTCGATGTTTTTTGTAATGGCAGCTGTAGGCATTGTGACAGCAGGATTTTTAGATAATTTATTTGGCATTAATAATTTGTTTTGGGTAACTATTGGACTATTTGTTTTTGGCTTTATAATACTAGTTGTGGGTCAATACAAGACTTTAGACTCTTTGATAAAAGCGATTGGAGGCATATTACTCATCAGCACTTTGTTAGCTTTTATTTTTGCCCTCAATCATGGGCCACAAGGAAGTCAAACAAACCTATTACCCACTATCAATTGGTCAGATGACGGTACTATTTTATTTCTAATCGCACTGATGGGCTGGATGCCTACGGCGGTTGACATGTCTGCTTGGACAAGCCTTTGGACGGTAGAACGAATCAAACAAACCGGCTACCACCCTACGCTCAAAGAAAGTCTTTTTGATTTTAACTTTGGGTACATTGTCACCGCTTTACTAGCCATTTGCTTTGTCACACTCGGTGCTTTTTTACTCTATGGAACAGGAATTAAACTCGCTGGATCTAGTGCCGTTTTTGCCAATCAAGTAGTTCAAATGTACACTAAAACCATTGGGGGTTGGAGCTATTGGATCGTGGCCACATCTGCCTTTTCTATTATGTTTGGCACTTCTATTTCTGTCATGGATGGCTATGCACGAACCCTAGAACGAACCTCCGAACTACTATTCCTCAACAAAGAAAAAGCACAAGAGGCACTCCAAAACAAACGCTTCTATAACGGTTCTATTTTAATTTTACTCCTAGGCGCGTTTGTCATAATCTATTACATGCTTTTTTGGAAAAACAATCCCAAAGGATTTAAATCTTTAATTGATTTAGCGACAACTATTTCATTCTTGATAGCACCTTTCATCGCAATTGTAAACTTCAAATTAGTCACCTCAAAAGATTTTCCTATTGAAGCACAGCCCAAACCTTGGCTCAAAATTTTGAGCTGGCTAGGCATTCTATTCCTTGTAGGATTTTCTTTTTATTTTATTTGGGTAAAGGTTTTATGAGTGAAGATTCAATAATACCTCTTACATTTACACCATGAAAACAACCCAACAACTCATCACCCTTCCCGCTTTCTCAAGAGGCTTTCATTTGATAACCGACATTATCGAAGCAGAAATACAACTACCTGCTACTGGGATATTAACGCTATTTATTCAGCACACCTCTGCGGGGCTCACCATTAATGAAAATGCGGATCCTGATGTCCGAGTAGATTTTGAGCAAATATTTAATAAGCTAGTTCCTGAAAACATGCCGTTCTTGACACACACTTTAGAAGGTTCAGATGATATGCCGGCCCATATTAAAGCTTCGCTTGTGGGGGCTTCTGTAACCATTCCGATTGTCGATGGACAATTAGCTTTGGGGACTTGGCAAGGAATCTTTCTTTGTGAATTTCGCAATCATGGCGGACAAAGGAAAATCTTAGCAACAGTGATGGGATAAGATGTTTTCCAATACCGTCAAAAATATCTCTTGCTGAAATATCGGGTTTTGTTTTGCATATTCTAGCATCAAACAATTAACGTCCATATCTTCTTTTTAGCTCACACTAGGTAGTGTTTTTAGCTCAAAAAATAATATTTTTGAGCTATATTCTTCTATCTATTGAGCTACAATGGCATTTCCAAAATGTCTAAATTACTGATTATCAAGTCTCTAAAATTTCAAAACCCTAATAAATTTACACTTCAAAGTCCAGTAAAAAATCTTTTATCTCTTTTTCAAATTCAGTTTTCTGCTCAAAAAGAAAAGAAACAGCGGTGGGTAAAATAAAAATAGGCATCTTATTGTCCATGATGTATTGCCGATGCTTATCTAGTCGAATGGCATCTTTCTCGGTGGTAATATATACTTTCTTTTCAGCTTTAGTCGTATTAAAAAGTTTTTGGATAGCGTCCATATCTTTTGGCTCGAAAGGGTGATGATCTGCAAACTTGGCAATGAATGTTTCTTTTACCAAGGACTCCAAATGATAAATTAAATAATCTGGCTGCGCAATACCACTGATCAGAATGACTGTCATTTCCTTTGTCAAATTCAATCGTTGATTGCCATTATAAATATAATACGGTGCCCCATATACATACTTACTAAAGAAGACTTTTTGGTTTGGAAGCGGCTTTATTTTTTTATAAAATAAGCCCGATTAGATTCGGTAACTTCTTCCGGGCATTTGGTCACCACAATGATATCTGCTCTTTTTTTGCCTGAAGGCCACTCTCGTAAATTTCCAGAAGGCAATAAAAAATCTTTAAAAAATGGTCTTTTGTAATCCGTTAATAAAATATTTAATCCTGGATTTACCGCAAGGTGTTGGTAGGCATCATCTAATAAAATCACTTGGACATTATTGGCATGACCCATTATCTGAGGGATGGCCATGGTGCGCTCCTCCCCGACTGTCACCAATACATCCTGAAATTTTCGTTTAAATTGTAACGGCTCATCTCCGACCGTTTCGGCAGTATCTTCGGGGGTTACAACCCGAAATCCTTTTGACTTTCGACCATAGCCTCGACTCAAGGTGGCTACATTTAGATATGGTCGCAACAGCATAATTAAATATTCAACGTGTGGGCTTTTACCTGTACCTCCTGTCGAGAGATTACCCACAGAAATAATCGGAATATCAAAAGAAACAGATTTTTTAGAGCTAGTCTCATACAAGAATACACGAATCGTCGTCCCTAACCCATAGAGCAAAGAAATAGGCAATAATAATATTCTTAAAAACCAATTCATCGGTAATGGGCAAAACCCATTTAGTCTTCGTTCACTAAAAAGCGAAATCCGACTCCTCGCACATTTTCAATTTTAATGCCTTCATCTTTTTTAAGATATTTGCGCAAGCGAGTGATAAAGACATCCATGCTTCTACCTAAGAAATAATCATCTTCGCCCCAAAGCGCCAAAAGGATATCCGAACGCTTTACTAATTTATTCTGATGCTTCGAAAAAAACATTAATAGATCGGCTTCTTTTTGCGTAAGCGAAGACTCCTCTTCTCCATGACGAACCAGTAAATTATTATAATCAAATGTATAACTCTTCAATTGAATAATTTCACCATCACTATGCAAAACGGGACTCAAAGATCTTCTTAAAAAGATTTCGATTTTAAGCAAAAGCTCTTCCATATTAAAAGGCTTCGTCAGGTAGTCATCTCCGCCGATTCTTAATCCATGCAGCTTATCTTCTTTGAGCGACTTGGCAGTCAAAAAGATGATAGGAATCAATACATTCTTTGCACGGATTTTTTCGGCCACCTCAAAACCATCTACAAAAGGCAACATCACATCCAAAATAGCCAAGTCATAGTTACCTTTCTTAAATAACTTTAAGGCTTCTTGCCCGTCAGCTGCATAAGTAATTTTATATCCTGCCAACTCTAAGTTATCTTTCGTAACAAAACTTAGCGCTTCATCATCTTCGACATATAGTAGGTGTGCTTTGTGCTTCTTCTCAGCCATGATATTATTTTTTGTGTTTGATTTCTACCTTGCGGCTAAATTACAACATCCTTTCGGAAAAAGAGTTCTTTTGTCCAAAAAATATATCTCTCAACTTTTTAAGTCTAAATAAATACTTTTGACTCGCCAATTATATTATTTTCCATCTTTATCATTTATTTCCATAACTTTGTGTTAGAAAAATTACTAATACAAACCCAATTACATGAAACGACTTGCCTTTTTATTCTTTTTAGTCTTCACTTTCTTTGCTTGTGACCCCGCTGATGTTCAGAAGACGATGGAAATTCTATCCTCCTCCTCTGAACTTACGAAAGGAGAAGCAGGGGCTGGTTTAAAAGAAGCCCTTACATTGGGTATTTCTCATGGCTCTAGTATCCTTTCGGCAAAAGATGGCTATTTCAAAAGTAAATACAAGATTCATTTACCACCGGAAGCACAAAAAGTCACGGCGAAATTACAAAACATCCCAGGCTTCAAAAATGTTGAAAATATCATCTTAGAAAAAATAAATAGAGGCGCAGAAGATGCCGCTAAAAAAGCAAAACCCATCTTTGTTTCTGCCATCAAGAAAATGACCTTTACAGATGCAATGGACATCCTAATGGGTGGTAATGATGCGGCAACAAAGTACTTAAAAAAAGCCACCTACAACCAACTCTACAAGGAGTTTAACCCTGTGATAATCAAGTCATTAGACAAGTTCCAAGCCAGAAAATATTGGGGCAATGCGGTATCCACATACAACAAAATCCCCTTGGTAACTAAAGTAAATTCGGATCTAGACGACTATGTCACTAAGCAAGCTTTGGCAGGCTTATTTACCATGGTCCAAAAAGAAGAATACAGTATCCGAAAAGATAAATCTAAACGCGTGACTGACCTACTAAAAAAAGTATTTGCCAAGCAAGACAACAAATAGATGTCCAAATTAAGGGAAAACAAATGGAGCCGAATCTTGACCTTAGCGTTCAGTATTTTGGCAGTGGGAGTGGTGGTCTATTTTCTAGGTAGCATCTTGGTCTATGTGGTGATTGCTTGGATTTTGTCTATGATCGGACGGCCCGTGATTCAGTTTTTGCTCATTAAGCTGCGCTTCAACAAGCTAAAAAGCGGTCCAGCTTTAGCGGCCTTTGTCGTTTTAGTGATGTATGGCATATTTTTCTGGATTATTTTCACCTTGTTTTTCCCAAAATTTGTAGAACAAGCGAGTGTACTCAGTAACTTGAATACGACAACTGTCACCGAGGCCATGGCAGAGCCTTTAGCCCAACTAGACAAATGGCTAGTAAAAATCAATGTCTTCAAGCCGGGACAATCCGTAGTACATGAAATGGAAGGAGATATTAAATCAATTTTGGGCCCTGCGAAGATCAGCCGGTTTTTCTCTTCTATTATCTCCTTGTTGACGAGTGCTATTTTTGGTCTTTTTGCGGTTGTTTTTATCTTGTTTTTCTTTTTAAAAGAAGATGGACTCATGCTGGGATTCCTTCATGCCATCACACCCTCTAAATACGACAAGAACTTAACGAATGCTGTCGAAAAAATGACTCGGCTACTCTCTCGTTATTTCTTGGGGATTAGCTTACAGATCTTAACCATCACCACCATCGTCAGTGTGGGTTTAGGGTTGTTTGGCGTGGAGAATGCCTTTTTGATTGGCTTATTTGCCGCTTTTATTAATGTAATCCCTTATTTAGGACCTATGCTAGGCGCTTTCTTTGGGATGTTTATTGTCATTACTTCTGGCATTGATGCGGATTTCTATGCGGAAACAGTTCCAAAGCTCTGGAAGGTTGTTATTGTCTTTGGCGTCGTCCAAATGGTTGATAATTTCATTTTACAGCCCACTATTTTTGCAAAAAGCGTCTTAGCCCATCCTTTAGAAATATTTCTCATCATATTGATTGGTGGAAACTTAGGCGGTATTATTGGGATGATTGTTGCCATTCCATTGTATTCCGTATTGAGAGTGATGGCCCATGTCTTTTTAAGTGAATTTGAAGTAGTACAGAGATTGACCACTCGGATGGATGAAATCGAATGATGCATTTTCAATATTTTAGTCACACGATTTTATCCAGTGAATTTACCTAAAAAGTAACCTTTTCCGCTAGGAAAAACCTATCTTTGTTGCTACGAATGGCACAAAATTACTCAAATAGCACTGTTTTAGATACAATCTATCAGGCCCGACAAACGGGTCGGAAGCTATTTGTGGTATTGATCGACCCAGACAAAGCCAATTCCAGCGACTTAACGGGCATCATCCAAAAAGCCAAAAAAGCAGGTGTTGACCTGTTTTTTGTAGGTGGTAGCTTGATGATGGAAAATGAATTATCTCGTTGTTTGGACACGATCCGTACCAATAGTGATATCCCTAGCATCTTATTTCCAGGCAACCCCATTCAGTTGAATGATAAGGCCGATGCTTTACTATTTTTGAGTTTGATTTCTGGGCGTAACTCCGAATTTTTAATCGGAAACCATGTAATAGCTGCCCCTTTCTTAAAGAAAAGTTCCTTAGAAATCATGCCTACGGGCTACATGTTGATAGATGGAGGCGCACCCACTACCGTCAGTTATATTAGCAACACCTTTCCAATACCCGCAGACAAACCCGAAATAGCCATGGCCACCGCTATCGCTGGTGAAATGCTAGGTCTGAAACTCTTATATATGGATGCAGGGAGTGGCGCAAAGAATGCCATCTCTTCAGAAATGATCACCCTTGTCCGACAAGCGGTTGATCTACCCATCATCATTGGTGGAGGCATTCGTACAGCCGCACAAGCTGCGCAAGCTGCACAAGCTGGAGCAGATGTGATTGTCGTCGGCAACCAGCTCGAAGAAAATCCAGAACTCGTTTATGAAATGGCAAAAATCGTTCATTCTTTTAGTCAGCCCATCGAACGCTCATAAGACGGAACCATGAAAATTGGCTTTGAAGCAAAACGTATCTTTAATAATTTTACAGGACTCGGTAATTATGGGCGGTCATTGCTGACAAATCTAGCTTCTTTTTATCCAGATAATGACTATTTACTCTACACGCCCAAATTAAAGACATCAGCAGAAGTTTTACCTTTCCAGCAAAAACCCTTTCAACCAATTGTTTCAAAAGCTACATTTAAATCCTACTGGAGAAGCTACGGCGTAACAAAAGAATTAGAAAATAGTCGTATAGATTTATATCATGGATTGAGTCATGAACTCCCTTTTAATATTAAAAGTTCAAGCATCAAATCTATTGTAACCATTCATGATTTAATTTTCAAACGCCACCCCCATACGTATCCTTGGATCGATCGAAAAATATATGATTATAAATTTAAACAAAGCTGTCTGCAAGCAGATAAAATAATTGCGATAAGTAAAAATACAAAAAAAGACATTATTCATTTTTATGGTATCGAAGCATCCAAAATAATGGTCGCGTATCAAAGTTGCAATCCCATTTATTATGAACCACTCGCAATTGATAGCCAAACAGTACTTACAAAATACCAACTACCCAAAGACTACTTTCTATTTGTCGGAAGTGTCGAAACTCGAAAGAATATCCAAGTCCTCATCAAAGCCTACAAGCACCTCCC
>JAJRQS010000133.1 GCA_024280135.1 Bacteroidota bacterium
AAAAAAAAGCAAGCCAAATGGCTTGCTTTTTTTATACTCTTTTTTGTACCGAATTCATGGATTTTGCCACTTGAGTATCGAAAACTCATGAATTATCACTACTACTTAACAGTCTTTTTCTTGACCGCAGGTTTCTTTTTGGCAACCGTCTTTTTCTTAGCGGGTTTCTTCTTGGCTGTTGTTTTCTTCTTGGCAGCTTTCTTCTTTTTAAAAGCGCCTGGAATTTCAGCTTCGATGTGTTTCTTCACTTCTTCAAGTGTTAGGAGGGCTGCCGTTTCTTGATCCATTCTTTTACCGTCTTTGTCTTTCGGCAGTTTAATGGATTTCTTTTTGAAACGTATGAATGGCCCCCAACGTCCATTCTCAACAGCCACCTTTTCTTCTGGCCAACGATGGATATAACGGTTCGCTTCTTTCTCTTCCTTGGCTTTTACTAATTCCAAAGCCTCATCTACGGTCAAGTTATCAAAATCATATTTCTTGACAGATACATTGGCAAATAAGCCATTCCATTTGACGAAAGGCCCAAAACGTCCCTTCCCTTTTGTAATCGGTAATTCCTTGTAGAAAGCAATGGGTTCGTCTTCTTTCTCTTTGGCTTGGATGAGCTCTGTTGCCCGTTCCATTTTTATCGTATAAGGATCATCTATGCCCCTTTTCAGCGAGACAAATTTGCCGTCATACTTTAAATAAGGTCCGTATCTGCCTGAATGCACCTCCACTTTATGTCCTTTGTATTCGCCTACTTCTCTTGGCAACTGAAACAATTTCATCGCCTCTTCAAAAGTCACACTTTCCAAAGATTGCCCGGGCGCAAGACTTGCATATTTTGGTTTTTCTTCCTCTTCTAATTCGTCAGGTTTCCCTATCTGCACAGCCGGCTTACCAAATCGAGTCATTCTTACTAGAACAGTCCGGCCCGATTCGGGATCTGTACCCAATATTCTTTCTCCAGAAGCCCTTTCTGCATTTTCCATGGTATCATCTAATACCGCTTTGAAAGGCTTGTAAAAATCATCAATCATCTGATACCAAACTATCTTGCCATCACT
The DNA here is from genome assembly GCA_024280135.1 of Bacteroidota bacterium. GTDB lineage: Bacteria > Bacteroidota > Bacteroidia > Chitinophagales > Saprospiraceae > HyVt-613. The sequence continues at coordinate 1,053 of JAJRQS010000133.1, forward strand.
GATTTCGTCAAACTTCTTCTCTATTTTGGCTGTAAAGCCGTAATTCATAATATCATCAAAATGCTGTGTCAAGAAGTCACTTACGACCATGCCCAAATCCGTTGGATACAATCTATTCTTGGTTGTCCCCGTCACTTCAGTCTGTTCCGTATCTAGTATTGTTTGCCCATCAAACTTCAAGACAGCATATGTACGTTCTACTCCTTCCCGGCTTTCTTTCACGACATAGCCCCTACTCTCTTCCATTATTTTACTGATGGTCGGCGCGTAGGTTGACGGACGGCCGATACCCTCCGCTTCTAATTTCTTAACCAAACTCGCCTCTGTATATCTCGCAGGCGCTCTCGTAAAACGCTCCATCGCCACCATTTCTTTAAAATTCAAAACTTGCCCAACACTCAACGGCGGTAGCATATCCTTGGCATCTTCATTGCTATCTTCATCTGTCGATTCGAGATATACTTTTAAGAATCCATCAAATTTAACCACAGAACCTTCCGCTACTAAGCTGTCTCCTTCACGAGTTGAAATATTTATTTTTGCCACTGTCTTTTCAATAATGGCATCCGCCATTTGAGATGCAATCGTTCTTTTCCAAATCAAACTATATAGGCGATCCTCATCTCCACCCATACCCGTAACACGTTTCTCCGGGTAAGTAGGACGTATCGCTTCGTGAGCCTCTTGAGCTCCTTTTTTGCTTTTGAATGTTCTTATATTCAGGTAATTCTTTCCAAAGTCCGTTTCGATCACTTTTGAAATTCCTCCCAGAGCAGTATTAGATAAAAAGGTAGAATCCGTTCTCATATAAGAGATGTGCCCAGCCTCGTAGAGTCTTTGCGCGGTACTCATTGTTCTTTTTACACCAAAACCCAATTTTCTAGAGGCCTCTTGCTGTAAAGTAGAAGTGGTAAAGGGTGCTGTAGGTTTACGCTTAGTCGGTTTTACTTGAATATCTGAAATCGAATAAGTCGCTCCTTTGCAAGACTCCAAAAAAGCCTGTGCTTCTTCTTTTGTATCTAAATTTTTAGGTGTTCTAGCTTTTAATTCCGCAACTTTTCCAGAAGGTCCTTTCTCTTCAAAAACAGCTTCGAGCTTAAAATAAGGTGCTGGCAAAAAACCTTGAATATCCCTTTCTTTATCTACTAATAATTTTACGGCAACGGATTGTACTCGCCCTGCTGACAACTTACTCTTCACCTTGCGCCAAAGCAATCCAGACAAATCAAATCCAACTAATCTATCTAAAATTCTTCTTGCTTGCTGAGCATCGACTAGATTTGTGTCCAGACGACCGGGTGCTTGTATCGCAGCTTGAATCGCTTTACTCGTAATTTCTCGAAATACGATTCGCTTCGTTGTTTTTTCATCGAGCCCCAACACTTCACACAAATGCCAAGAAATAGCTTCTCCTTCGCGGTCATCATCCGTCGCGAGCCATACCTCATCCGCCTTCTTGACAGAATCCTTTAGGTCTTTTACGACCTTACGTTTCTCTGGAGAGACGATATATTTGGGCGTATAGTTGTTCTCTACATCTACCGCTTTATTACCTTTCTCCAAATCTCTCACGTGGCCAAAACTAGACTTAACTTTAAAATCTTTACCTAAGATTTTTTCAATTGTCTTAGCCTTTGCGGGTGACTCAACTATCAATAGATTTTTTGCCATTGGGTGGTTATTTTCTTTTCTAAGGAATGAATCCTTGTTTATTGCAGGATGCAAATGTATAACAATTTATAACAAGGTTTTTAGATTTACGCAAAATCGCCGCCATTGTTACTTATATATAAGGTACCCCTACAACCGGAATACAGTACTCAACTTATTGTAAATCAATTATATATAAGCGTAACGCCTTGCGGGAAAAAAAACTACTTTTTTTACAATGTCCTCAGTTCGTAGCTGGAATTGTAATCACTTTATGCCTTTTCTGCCATTCTTCTTTTCTAGCCTTGACTAGTTTATGAATAAGTGACTTGGCATTAAAAGGGAGGTGTTGGCGTTTGCGGTGATAAGTAATCATAAGAAATTGGGCCATATCCTCTGGGTGCGTTAGACCTAGCTTGCGCAAATCATGACTTAATCTGGATCCGTCTTCTAGACCCCAGTTCAATATAATCCATCGCCCAAGGCTAAAGAATAATTTATGTGCCACCTGTTCCTCCGTCATCATATCAAACTTCTGCTTGGCTTCTGGAGAAATTAGTCTAGATAATCGGAGGTGTGCATCGCCCATATTCTGTGGGATATAAATCCCATAGAGTTTGGCTTTTTTAATTCTTTTTTGATAATTTTTTGCCCAGATACTATCTTGTATTGCAATAGCTCTATCGGGTTGCCCCAAAACAGGTTGAGAAAGAAAAAGAAGCGAGCATACCCAAAAAAGAATCGTTCTCATTATTACTTTGTTTTTTCCATTTCAAACCTAAAGCTAGTCCCCATCAAATCAGCAGCCAAAATTAACTCATCTGCTGTAAGGCTTACCAGCGTGAACTTGGTTTTCTTTGAAGTTTCTATCGTCAATGCTTTTTTTTCAAGTTGAAAAGTTCCCTGTTCGACTACGCCCATAAAATTAGTTTCTACAGATCCGTTTTCATTAAAATTAAAAAAGATACCATCCAGCATATCGGAAGGTTTGTCATTTCTAAACCCTTCTATCAAGTTCCAATTTGCATATAGATGGGTGGAATTGACCTTGTTGTTTTGGCAAGCCATAAAAACAAGGCTCAAAAATATTCCAGCGTATAATTTAGTCATTTTGTGTGGTTTGGTTTCTCAAATGTAACGCTTTTTCTAATTAAACTAAAAATAGAAGAGAGATATTGTTAATTAATGACTTCTCCACCCTATAAATCTACCAGCTTTAAAACATGCGCCAGTTGCTGCGTCTT
>JAJRQS010000134.1 GCA_024280135.1 Bacteroidota bacterium
GCGATTTAGATGTTTTCTCCATTCAAGCTGATGAATCTTTTGCTTATGTCAATTATATTAAAATCATAGACGGCGCCATCATCCATACCCATACTGCCGAAATGACCATGAACCTCAATCAAGATTTGGCGCAGTTATTAGCGTATTCCATCCCTATTTTGCGCAAGCAATTTCAAAGTATAGCCCCCGAAATAATCCTTCCTTTTAAAGTACTGCTTCCGCAAAAATATATTATTCAAACTATCCCAGCAATCGGAGACAAGAAAAAATTACTAGACCTTTCGGAAAAAAATCTAAAGTTTTTTATCCTACAAAAATTAAAAAAATCTAGCGAATACGTTCGGCAAAGTCCTAGTGAAAGAATTCTTTCTACTTTACAGAAAGACCTGAATATGAAGGAGTTACCTATCCATTTTGAATGTTTTGATAATTCTAACCTGATGGGCACCAATCCCGTATCTTCTTGTGTGGTATTCAAAAATGGCAAGCCCTCCAAAAAAGATTATCGCCACTATAATGTCAAAACAGTAGAAGGTCCCAATGATTTTGCTTCCATGGAAGAAGTCGTCTATCGAAGATACAAGAGACTGCTCGACGAAAAACAGAGCTTACCACAATTAATCATCATTGATGGCGGTAAAGGACAGCTCAGTTCTGCTGCAAAGAGCTTAGTCAAATTAAAAATATTAGACCAAGTTACCGTCATTGGTATTGCGAAAAGACTAGAGGAGATTTTCTATCCTAATGAGTCTATTCCGCTTTATATAAATAAAAAATCTGAATCTTTAAAACTCATACAACACGCTCGAAATGAATCACATCGTTTTGCTATTAATTTTCATCGACTGAAGAGAACGAAGGCGATGTTACATAGTGAGCTAAATGACATCCCGGGAATCGGACCTAAAACGGCCAAAAAATTATTAAGTCACTTTGGGTCTGTTAAAGCAATTCGGGGCGCAAATTATGCTGACTGGGTCACAGTGGTAGGCAAAAGTGTCGCAAACAAGCTAAAGTGTTATTTTGATGCCGATTCTAATCTAAAATAAATTTACTACCTTTGCTCTACCTAAAAATCAGCTAGCAAGCTCCATAAACAATCAAATGAGAATACACAAAGAAGGTGCCCCAACTATCCTGATTGGCTTAATAAGTCTTTCCATTGCTACTTGGTTTTCTTTTAATCGACTTCCGTATAATTGGGCTATAGTCATCGGGGTTATATCATTGGCTATTGCCATTCTAATTATTCGTTTTTTCAGGCATCCCGTTCGAAATCCTACAATCATGGAAGACAATTTGGTCTATGCCCCCGCCGACGGCAAGGTTGTCGTATTAGAGGACGTAGAAACAAAAGAGTTTGGGAAGAAAACACAAGTTTCGATATTCATGTCTCCGCTCAATGTACATGTTAATTGGAGTCCTGTCATTGGTGTAGTGAGTGAAAGGGATTACTTTCCTGGACGTCATCTACCTGCATGGCACCCCAAGTCCTCAACAGATAACGAAAGAATGCGCGTCATCGTCCAAACCAACAGTACAGAAGTAATCGTTCAACAAATAGCGGGTATTATGGCTCGACGTATTTGCAATTATATGCAGGTCGGTGATGAAGTAAAACAAGGCACAGAGTTGGGCTTTATCAAGCTAGGTTCTAGAGTTGATATATTCTTACCTACTTCCGCAAAAATCAATGTCAAAATCGGGGACAAAGTAAAAGGAGTAGCAACTGTAATTGCTGAGATTTAACAAACTCAATGAATAGCGCTACCAGCTAAACAGTACATCAACCATCGGAAAAATTTTATTATCTTTTCCATAAGGAAAACGACCCGAAGTCTGCATGACCCCTGCTCGTATCGCAAATCTATCCGACTTATTCCATTGAATTTTTAAGCGATTCTCCATAATACTTCCTTTATATGCTTTTGTCAAAAAGAAGGCATCAAAATCATAACTATAAGTAAAGCGGTTAAATAAATTTCCATTTAGGTCTAAAGAAAAATACGGAGTCGCAAAATTATTGTAAGAATACGTACGCGGGTACGCAAAGAAATACTCAATTTCTGGAAAGTGTTTATCTTTTCCAATAGAGAAAGTCATGTCGATGCCTACGCCTACATTTGCTTCAAAATTTGCATTAAATTTTCGACCGATAGAAACCGAGTTATTAAATTGGATCATTTGTGGTATTTTTGAAGTAGCTGGCAATACACCTCCTGTTCCTCTACGGGCCATCACCTTATACAAAAGACTCGGATAAGCCAAATGATGCTTAGACATTAGATTATATTCCCCAAAAGATTTCCAATATTTTTTTATTCCAACGTGAGGTATAATGAAGAAATAAATCGGATGTATTTTTAATTCCACAGAATCTTTTAACCCAATTTTCAAGGGCGAAAAAAGACCAATTTCTTTACGACCCTTTTCTAACAATTGGCTTCCATTTGATGACCATTGGGCTTGAGCCGAAAACGTAAAAAACCAAACAACTAGTCCTATTACTATTTTTTTCATTCTATTCACTTCAAATTATTTCAAAATATACATTGCGGACAATGGTGCATGATCGGACAAAGGCATCGTCTCAGCCCCTCCTAAATCAGTACTTTGGTGCACCAAACCAGCATCATCTACAAAATCACCATTGGTAAATAGGTAGTCTAATTTTCTGTTCCAAAATCCGTTTTTATCGGAAGTAAAAGAATAAAACGCTGAATTATCTCCAGCATATCTTTCCAACGAAACTGCGGGTTCATACATATAAAAAGGCAACATCAAATCTAACTCTTCCTTAAAAGAAGCTGCTTCATAATCTGGATCTCCCTTGCAAGCATCATCGTTAAATTCTTCATACTTTACACTACCAGGCGGAATCGTATTAAAATCACCACCCAGGATAAAAGTACCATTCGTATCATTAATCAAATCAACTTCTGATCCAATTATACTCAATTGCTTTTGGCGAGTATCATCTGTTGAATAGGCTGAGGTATGTGTATTAAAAACATAGACTTCTTTTCCCTTCACCGTCACCAAAGTCTTTAAAATATTTCTACGCAAATAAAAATATTGGACGATTCCACTTTGTTCTTCTATCAAAGGTAAATCAATTCGCTTTGCATTTTTCAAAGGATACTTCGACAAAATGGCATTACCCGAATTTACTCGACCAAGTCCATCGCTAGGCACATAATCCGATTTCCATTGAGAAGCATAGTAGGCATAATTCAAATCGGTATGATCCAAGATCCACTGCAATTGATCTACATAAGCCGAACGCTTTGACTGTATATCCACCTCTTGCAATAAAAGAATATCCGGATCTAAATGCTTTATCTCTTTGCCAATGCCATTCATATTGGAGACCACCTCTGATTCTGTCATCAACACACGATCACCATAACAATCAAAGAAAAAATCTATTCGCCCACCACCAAATTTAATATTCCAGCAAACCACATTTAACGTATCCTTACTAAGCGGTTCTTTAATAATTTTACTTTCATAATAAATTGCCGTTTTACTATTCGCATCCTCTTCAATCTTGGTATCAAATGGATCGCAAGAAGCTATCAGCAAGACTACAACCCAAAACAAAAAAGCAATTCTATTTGAATAATATTTCATAAGCATTATTTAGGGGTAAAAGTAGTGAATTCTTTTATTTTTCACTTATCTTTAAGCATAAAACTCAACTATGCCGTATAACATCCATTCCAAACTCACGGATAATAAGCCGTCCATTTTTTCAGTCATGTCTGCGCTTGCCCGAAAAGAAGGTGCGCTTAACCTATCACAGGGTTTTCCCGACTTTGGGATTGATACTTCTTTAATGGAACACCTTAATGATGCCGTTAGAAAAGGGCTAAATCAATATGCTCCGATGGCAGGCCTACCCGCTTTGCGAGAACAAATCGCCCTAAAAACAGCTAAATTACATGGTAAACTATACGATATTGAAGAAGAGATAACTGTCGTACCAGGTGCCACTTTAGGCATTTTTGCTGCCATCTCCGCTGTCATCCATCCGGGTGATGAGGTGATCATTTTTGATCCAGCGTATGATTCTTATCAGCCTACGATTGAATTAAACGGTGGAAAGGCAATACAAATACCTTTGACTTTCCCTGATTTTTCAATAGACTGGAAGCAAGTATCTGAAGCCATCAGTTCAAAGACCCGAATGATGATACTCAATTCGCCCCATAATCCGTCTGGAGCGATGCTATCGCAAAATGACCTGAAGGAATTAAAAAAGATAGTCGCTAATACGAACATTTTACTCATCAGCGATGAAGTCTATGAACACATTACTTTTGATGGCAGAAAACATTTGAGCTTTGCAGGAGATGAGGAACTGGCTGCTCGAAGTTTTGTGATTGCTTCGTTTGGGAAAACCTATCATACTACAGGCTGGAAGATGGGCTATGTGCTGGCGCCAAAAGCATTGACGAAAGTATTGCGAGAAGGCTATCAATTTATGGCTTTTAGTGCCCACACCCCTACTCAATATGCTTTCGCAAAAATGTTAGAAGATACATCTAGTTATCTAAACCTTGGGCAATTCTATCAGCGCAAACGAGATTTATTCCGCCAATCAATCGAAACTTCTAGGTTTAAAATATTTCCTTCCTATGGATCTTATTTTCAATTACTCGGTTTTGACGCAATAACCCATGAAGGAGATGTGGCTTTTGCCGAAAGGCTAACCAAAGAATTTAAAATTGCATCTATCCCCATTTCTGTGTTTTACAAGAACCAAACTGACAATAAAATATTACGATTTTGCTTTGCAAAAAAAGATGAAACCATCCTTAAAGCTGCTGAAATATTATGCAAGATATAACCGCCACCCTCATCCAGAAAGATTTGCATTGGGAGAATCCTCGACAGAATATTATTGATTTTGAATCTTTGTTATTAAAAATTGAGGCACCTAGTGATTTGGTCATCCTACCAGAAATGTTTACCACAGGGTTCAGTATGCAGCCCCATAAATTTGCGGAAGCAATGCATGGCCCTACTACTCAGTGGCTGCAAAAAATGGCCAATCAAACAAACAAAACCATCATCGGAAGCCTCATCATCAAAGAAAACAATAAATACTATAATCGTTTAATTTGGGCTTCGCCTAATCAGCCCCTTCAGAAATATGACAAAAGACATCTATTTTCTTATGGGCATGAAGACGATCATTATACGGCTGGCAATGCCATCCTAGAATCGACAATAAAAAATTGGAAAATCCGACCGCTTATCTGCTACGACTTGCGCTTTCCGGTATGGAGTCGCAATACGACTGACTATGATTTATTGGTATATGTTGCGAACTGGCCGACTCGACGCATTGAGCATTGGCGCAGCTTATTAATTGCTAGAGCCATTGAAAATCAATGCTTTGTGATTGGTTTAAATCGGATAGGCAAAGATAAAAATGGAATTGAGCACAATGGTAATTCCATGATTATTTCTCCGAAAGGAGTCGTACTTTCTGAGCTTATCGGTGAAGAAATCGTCCATACTGTAAAGCTTTCGAAGACGGAGCTGCTAGATTACCGTAAGCAATTTCCAGCTTTATTGGATCGAGATTAATTCCAAAAAAAATTCCTTTTTCTAACGAATTAGAAAAAGGAATTTATAGAACATAGTATCTAAACCATCTCAGATTAATTTAAAAATATCTGATATGTACCATCTTGGTATCTTCATAGTCAAAGTCATATCCGACCATTAATTCGACACTACCACTAGATACTGTTTGTATTTTTGTTAGAGAATAATCGTAGGCTGCTCCTATTCTCATTCCATTTTTCAATAGCAGCGAAGTCCAAAGATTTGCCGAATCATAGCTACTTGATTTATTCGTAAATACTTCTACAGAAGAACGGAAAGACGCTCCAAACCAAAAAGTATTGTAAAATAACAAACCCATATCAATATCAAACTCCATTGGAGCTGCCACATTAAAATTAGTATTAGAAGCTGAACCAAATAGGTTCACTGCTTTAAATAACAAGCTAGGTTTTAAGACTACAATGTCCCCCGCTAAAGGAATGGCTCCACCTAAGCTATAATAATAGTGTCGATATAATCTAGCACTTTGATCCAAATTCGTATTATCTATCGGATTCAATTTTGACTCCAATAATCCAGGAGTAGCAATACCTGTATAGAATCGATCAGAATAATAATAAATCCCTACGCCTACATTAGGTAACCATTTTGATTCATTCCCATTTCCAAACGCTTCATCTATTCCTTGAGGATCTTTATATCTCAATTTATTCCAATCTGCTCTCCAATTAACGGCTCCACCTTGCAGCGCAATGGATAATTTACCTGCGCCAAAATCCATGCGATACGCATAGATGGCATTTAATGTGGTCGAACCTGTTGCCCCGATTTTATCATTAATCACACTCAATCCTACGGCCACACGAGGCTTGATCGGAGAGTGAATACTTAATGTCTGTGTCACAGGAGCTCCTTCTAGCCCCATCCATTGGTTCCGATAGAGGATATTTGCCGAAAGGGCATCTCGTGAACCTGCATAAGCGGGATTGAAAGCTAACGTGTTGAACATATATTTCGTAAACATACTTTGCTGCTGTGCCGAAACGGACGTAGCGCAAAACATCACGAAAATAAAGGTCAATTTTTTAAGTGTCATGTCTGTTTATTTAAATGCGGGTCGTTTATCTACTAATTTGTATATATCCACTATAAGTTTTTATACTTGGTTTACCCAGTCTTATTACATAGTAATAAGTACCTGGCGGTAAATTCGTATCATTCCAAAGCCCATTCCATGGCTCATCATTTGTATATTCCTTGCGGTAAAAGATTTCATTTCCCCATCTATTATAGACAAAAACCTCATTTTCTGGATACTTTTCAATATCTTGAATATACCAGAAATCATTAGTTCCATCTCCATTTGGCGAAAGCGCAGAAAATGGTGTAACCTCATCGCATAGAATATCAATATAAACTGTTGCAAAATCCGTTCCATTTTTATTAAAAATCCGATAAGTGAAGGAATCTTGTTTCATACACATATTCTTATCGGGTGTGTAGGTAAAAGAAAAGTCATCATTTATTACTACTTTTCCCAGCTGCGGCTTGAGCTCAATACGAACAGAATCAATCGTTCCATTTGTCAAATCATTTTCTAATGGGAAGAAATCTACCCAGAAATTAAGTCTTACTATTTCCTCATCATCTATCGCCACTGGTGCTTGGGTCGTGTCTTGGATGACATTCACGACCAAGACCAAGGTATCACAAAACTGATCATCACAGAAAGCATAACAAATTGTATCTAGCCCATAATCAGATCCATAAATTTCTAAACAATGTGAACTGGTACCTATAGGCCCAAAGTCCGCCCCTGCACCTAATGCTTCAGTACAAATCTGATCAAATGAAATCAAATCTCCTGGCAAACTACTTACATCTACACAATACATGCTATCAGTCCCAATAACCATTTCTATGGTCACTGTATCTGGCTTTGGCACATTGCTTTCAACAAAAATAATCGTCGTGTCACAATTATCAAAAGCATCGCACACTGCTAAACAAACGGTATCAACGCCAATATTCAAACCCGTAAATTCAATACAGCCCGTATTACCTAATACATCAACTGCCACATCCATACCAGAACTATTTGGACATAAATTATCAACAGAAACAATATCATGAATAAATAAAGAGGTGTCAATACAGAAAGTAGTCATCGAAGTCCAAGTCACAAATGCATCGACGGTATCAACTCTTGGTAAAACATCAACATAGATATATGTCATTGTACATTCGCCTTGATTATCACAAACTTGGACACACAATGTATCTAATCCCAATGACAACCCTCCAACATCCAAACAGAATGTACCATAATCAACTTGAAAATCCACTAATGGAGGCCCACCAAATTGACAAAGCTCTTGCACAAAAATAGGCGTACCATTCAAAAGTGAATTATCTAAGCAGACTTCAATATGGTCCTTTTCATATAAAACAGTATCAACAATAAAATCTGGGGGCGGCACACAAAATACAAATAGCTGTAATGTATCTGTACATTGATTTTTATTATTCGTAATAATCATGGTATGCCCGCCTTGTGTTAAAGCAAGTTGCATTTTCCCATCACTACAGGTACTTATTTCCCCTTCATAAGGTGCCCAATTATCCCGAATCGTATAGTCGGCTATATCGCCTAAGGGAATATCTAAACATAAGAACCCCGTGTCTTGATCACATATCCCTCCAAATATAGTATCCGAGCCAATATAAACTGGCTCACAAGTAATACATTCAATCAAGGTATATAAAGTATCCACACACCCAGTCGCATTTTCTGAAACATAAATAATATGCTCGCCAGAATCAAATGTCAACTGAATACCCTGTTCTTTCATTTCATTTATAAAAGGAAGAAAGCTGGTCACACCTGTATTGGCATTTACGATTAATAAATCGCCATATGCCTCTTGTGGGTGGGTAGCCATAAATCTATTATCACTTAATTGCCAAGCACCCAACGGATCCCAACTTTTTAATGAGTCCAAAAAAGCTTCTTGACTTTCTACAATCGCTACGGATTGATTCATTCCTCCAAAGACCCCTGAAACCGTATATGCGCCAGATAAAAATAGAGTCGCATCATAATAGGTCAAGGTATCTGTACCGCAAGCGATAATATTACCACCATAGGTCAACCCATTGTCCGTAAAGACATACCCAAATGCGTTAGAAGCAGGCAAGTCAAAACAAATAGGAAACGGCTCATCGCAATTTCCAGATTGCAAGAACATACTATCTGCTGCTACAAGTTGTTTTGGATCATTCACCATTTCATAAGTAATGACTTCATTACAACCAAATTCTTTGTCGACCACTACCAAAGTGTATTCACCAGGTAATAAATTTTCTTTCTCCTCAAAGTTTCCCCAAGTAAAAGTATAGTCTCCACTACCTCCTGTCACGACCACTTGGGCATGTCCATTGGGTTGTCCACATACTGGATGCCTCAATATCTCTACGGTTGCATCCATCGGATCAACTTGCAATATCTCTACAGCCAACATACTAAAACAGCCCGTAGCTGGATCCGTCGCTTTGATCGCATATACCGTATCCGTCAAACTAGAACGCACATAGGATTCAGCGCCATTTTCCCACAAATAATCTAGATTGGTTGGGCTTAGTTCCAAGAAACCATTCACGGCAGTACAAGTCGTGGGCGCAATAGAATCTATCGTCACGACTGGTCCATCTGCATTTGTAACCACCACAGTCTTTGATACCGAACAAGCTTCATCTCCATATTCACTTACTGTTACATAATAGGCTCCAGCCTCAAGGTTATTTGCTTTCTCAGAATTTCCAATATCAGGCGACCATTCAAAAGTAAAACCAGTTGTATCTTGTGTAAACGTCAACTCTATCGCACCATCATTCACTCCA
>JAJRQS010000135.1 GCA_024280135.1 Bacteroidota bacterium
CTTTGGTCGCGTTTAAGTGCTCCTTCGTCGCGTTTATTTGCTTCCTTTGGTCGCGTTTAAGTGCTCCTTCGTCGCGTTTATTTGCTCCTTCGTCGCGTTTATTTGCTCCTTTGTCGCGTTTAAGTGCTCCTTCGTCGCGTTTATTTGCTCCTATGTCGCGTTTATATGCTCCCTTCAGTCGCGTTTATATGCTTCCTTCGGTCGCGTTTATATGCTTCCTTCGGTCGCGTTTATATGCTTCCTTCGGTCGCGTTTAAGTGCTCCTTCGTCGCGTTTATTTGCTTCCTTTGGTCGCGTTTAAGTGCTCCTTCGTCGCGTTTATTTGCTCCTATGTCGCGTTTCACGTCCGAAGGACACATAAACGCGCAAAGCGCAAATCAACGCACGAAGTGCCCATAAACGCGCAAAGCGCAAATCAACGTCCGAAGGACATACAAACAAATTCAATAAAAAATCGTAACTATGCCCTTGATAATGAGCGAATAAAAATTAATTTCATTCGTTTAGAGGGATAAAGAAAAAAATTAGATGCAGTTTTTATATTCAGGGTTACTTTGGGCACTCTTAGCAATAGCGATACCCATCATCATACATTTGTTTTATTTTCGACGTTTTAAGAAAGTGCCGTTTAGTAATGTACGGTTTCTAAAAGAGATTAAAGAAGAAACAAGTACGCGATCTAAATTGCGTAATCTGTTGGTATTACTTTCTCGAATATTGGCTATTGCAGCCCTGGTTTTTGCTTTTGCTCAGCCCTATATTCCTTTCGGAAAAAAAATACAACAAGGGCCTAAGGATGTCAGTATTTTTATTGATAATAGTTTCAGTATGAATGCTTTAGATAGCGAAGTGCCCTTATTTGAAAAAGCGAAGCAAAAGGCTAAAGATATCGTACAAGCGTATGGACCCGCTTCTCAATTTCAAATTTTAACACACGATTTTGAAGGTCGGCATCAGCGATTGGTGAGTAAGGAAGAGGCCATCGGGTTGATTGAAGAGATCCAACAAACCCCTGAAGTCCGTCCTTTGTCAAAAGTGTTGACACGTCAAAAAGCAGCACTCAACTTACGCCAAAACTCCACACATACAGCTTACATTATTTCTGATTTTCAAAAAAGTATTACTGATTTTGGACCTACACAGGATACAAGTATATCGGTAAATTTATTGCCATTACATGCGGTGCAGGAAGCTAATATTGGAATAGACTCTTGTTGGTTGGCAGCACCGATTCCTATTTTACATCAATCTAATACACTTTTAGTTAAGATTCATAATTATGGCAACCAAGCGGTTGAAAATGTAACCCTTGCATTGACTCATCAAGGGAGATCTCGCCCACAAGGGAGTGTGCAGATTCCTGCTAGAAGTGCCATCGTTGATACCATTAATTTTATGGTAAATGAACCGGGCTGGCAAGAAATGGTGGTGAGTGTGAGCGATTATCCAGTAACTTTTGATGATAAATTTTTTGTTAGTTTTCAGGTGAAAGACAAGCTAGAAGTATTGGTCATTGATGATGGTCAAACGAATAAATATATGAATGCGGCCATCAAAGGCATTTCCTATTTTAAAAGGACACAGCAAAATATGAAGAATTTGGACTACTCAGCTTTTCCGAAATATCAATTAATCATTTTGCATGAATTAAGTAATATTAGTTCCGGTCTAGCTTCTTCTTTAAAAGAGTTTGTCATTGGAGGAGGGAATGTATTTTTAATTCCAAGCCCTACACAAAATCTTACCGCAACAAATTCCTTCTTGACTTCCCTCGGAGCTTCGAGTTTGTCTGCTTTTGAAAAAAAAGAGCACCAAGTACAACGAATTAATACGCAAGAATTTATCTTTAAAGAGGTCTTTCAAAAAGTGCCGCGTAACATTAGACTGCCCAAAACACATGGTGGTTTTTCCCGAAAGGGAGTCAGTAGAACGGGATCGGAGGATCTACTAATGAATAGAGACGGTACTCCTTTTCTATTTAAACAAACCAAAGGCGAGGGTAATCTATACGTATTGACAGCACCCATTCTTACGGAATATAATGACTTGGTACAAAATAGTGAAATATTCATCCCCATGCTTTTTAAAATGGCAATCTCATCGGGAAAATCTCTAAGCGTAGCACAAGTAATCGGTAAAGATGAAATTATTGAAGTGAAAAATTCAGGCATTGCGCCAGACGAAGTATTACAATTTCACTTCGGCGAACAATCATTTTTGCCTTCACAAAGAGTGATGGGGGAGAAGGTCGTTTTGGGCATCAATAACCAAATTAAAAAATCAGGTTTTTATAGACTGTCCAAAAGTAAAGCGGATACGCTAGGAATTTATGGCTTTAACTACGATCAAGTAGAATCGGATTTATCCTTTTATCAAGATGAGATACTGAAGACACTTGCACCTTCTTATCAAGTAATGGATCAAGTCGCTATTGCAAACTTATCTAATACGATAAAACACCAAGACAAGGGAAAACTTTTGTGGCGTTGGGGGTTGATCGCAGCACTTTGCTTCCTTTTCCTTGAAATATTATTAATAAGATTTTGGAAAGTTTAAACTACCAAGAAAGATCATCTTCTTGAATCGTGCCATCCGTTTCGCCCGTTTCAGTGGAGCTAGTGATATTGGGCACTTCATCTGTTACCTCTCTTGTTTCAACAACTCTAGTCTCTGTTACCTCTCTTCTCTCAACAATCGGTGTTGATTGAGCTTGTTGTTTTTCTTGAGCCAATTGCTCTTGATAAAGTCGATCTCTTTCTTCTGCACGACGTGCAAACTCATCGAAATCATAGTCGGGCATTTGGTTCTTTACTTCTTCTACTAAGTCGATGACATAATCTCTAAAACGAGTTAAATCTTCTTTATAAACAAATATTTTGTGTCTATCGTAGCCATTGCCATTATCTCGACGCTTACTTTCTGTTATGGTAATATACTTGTCTCCACCTCTTGTTTGTTTGATGTCAAAAAAGTAAGTTCGACGCTTTCCAGCTTTTAGTTTTTGAGAATAAAGGATGTCTTCGTTATGAGGTTCCATAGTTGAATAGTTTGCCCGAAAGGTAGTCATTTAGTTATTCGGTGAATGATATGTTTGGATAGTAAATGTCATAAAACCAGTATTTTACTACGGGTTATAAACGCAAATATAGTTAAATGAAGCTTATTTAACAAATAATAGCTTAAAAAAGTGAACTTTCCCCTTTGTTTAGGCAAAATGAGGTTTTTATTGCCCTGTCACAGGTGTAAAAAAAGCATAGCGTTTGGGGCTTACTTGATCATATCCGAAAAATATTCGTTGGTCATACGCAAAGCCGAATGTGTATCAAAATTTTGAATTTTACCTTTGTTGAGTACCATAATTCTTGAATAAGGAAAAGTAGGGGACAGTCGATGCGTGATGATGATGGCGGTTTTTTCCGAAAGGGAAGCAGTCATGTATTGTAGGATGGTATGTTCTGTTACTGTATCCACAGCTGATAAGCTATCATCAAAAATAAATAATTGAGGGTCCTTTAAGAAGGCCCGAACAATAGCAATGCGCTGCTTTTGACCACCTGATAAGGTTACACCTCTTTCGCCTACTAGCGTCTCAAATCCATCGGGCAGTCCTACAATGTCTTCATAAACGGAGATGTTTTTTGCCATGGCTTGTAATGCCTCATCCGAAACAGATTCTTTGCCAAAGCGCATATTGTTTGCGATGGTATCCGAAAACAAAAAGTTCTCTTGCGGGACATAGCCGAGCTGCTTGCGCAAAAAGACTAAATCATATTCTTTGATATCTACACCGTCTATCAGAATTTGACCTTTGTTTACATCATAATTACGAACGAGCAATTCGGCAATCGTTGATTTTCCAGCACTTACTTCCCCAACAATGGCAATCTTTTCTCCAGGTAGTATTTCAAAACTTACGTCCTCCAATGCCAATATGCCTGTTTCTGGAAAGGTAAAACTAACTTGCTTAAATTCAATATGTCCTTTGAACCGTTGGGGGATGAATTGTCCAGTGTGGATTTTCGGAAGCGTTGCTAAGTACTCATTTATTCTAGCTTGAGAAGCGGCGGCTTGTTGGGTCAGTGATGCCATCCAACCAATAGACGTTACAGGCCAAGTCAACATGCTGACATAGATGACAAATTCAGCAATATTACCTGAACTGATCTCCCCTGCTACGGCCAGTTGCCCTCCTTTATAGACGGTAATGACAGTACTAAATCCGATTAACAACATCATCATCGGTCTGAATACCGAGTCAATCCTCGCCAATTCTAGAGACTTTTGCTGAAAAGCGGCTCCTTTATCATCAAAATGCCTACTTATTTTTTCTTCATTCCCAAAAGACTTTACCACCCTTATTCCAGAATAGACTTCCTGAGAAAATGCATTTAAACCCGCAAGCATCTCTTGTATCCGCTTACTTTTTTTGTTGATGAGATTACTCACAAAATAAATAGAAACAGACAAAATGGGTAAAGGCATCAGCGCATAAAGACTTAATACAGGACTTACCTTGATCATCGAATAAATCACGAAAATAAAGAGAAAAGTAACATTGATGGCATACAAGATGACAGGCCCAGTGAACATCCTGACTTTAGAAACATCTTCAGATATGCGCGCCATCAAATCACCCGTTGGATTCTTTTTGAAAAAACTTAAATCTAATTTGAAGTAATGATGGAGGATATCTTTTCGTAGGTCATATTCTATTAGGCGGGACATGACGATGATGGTTTGGCGCATGGCATACATGAATATACCTGAGAGGATGGCTGCTCCGATGATGAGTCCGCCAAATTTTAGCAAGGATTGGTTGACGGTTTCTTGTGTTAGGCTTCCTTCTGAAACCAATTGAAGACTATTGATGACATAGTCGAGCCCTTTACGTATCAACACAGGCTGCCAAACTCGAAAATAATTAGACAATACCACACAGAAAACCCCAAAGAGTAATCGCCCTTTATAACGTATGAAATACTTTTTTAAAGTGTATAATTCGTTCACAAATATAGTTTAGCCTAGTTTTTGAGTAATAAGAGATAGAGAAGGCAAAAGTTCGGCTTTTGCGAATAAATATACGTCAATTCTTATCTGAAAGACTTTAAAACGGTGTTTTCAGTTTTTATGATATAAAATACGTAATTTTGCCATTATCAAAATGACCCTTCTTTGTTTCTACATGGTTTTAATATGAAAACACTAATCAGATGAACAGAATTATTACTTTAGACGAATTTATCATTAGAAGACAGAAAGACTTTCCTTTTGCGTCAGGTGAATTATCAGGTCTTCTAAGAGATATAGGCGTGGCTTCCAAAGTCATCAATCAAGAAGTCAATAAGGCTGGATTGGTTAGTATTTTAGGAATGAATGGTTCAGAGAATGCTTCTGGAGAGGATGTCGCCAAACTGGATGTCTTTGCGAATGATCGCATGAAGGATTTTTTAAAAACAAGCGGAGAATGTGCAGCCATTGCTTCAGAAGAGGAGGAAGGCTTCATTCATATTGATCAAGTGGAAGGCAAAAACTCAGAGTATATTGTTGTTTTTGATCCATTAGATGGGTCTTCTAATATAGATGTGAATGTATCCATTGGGACAATATTTGCTATTTTTAGACGAAAGTCTGCAAGTACAGGCCCGATTGAAATGAGTGATTTTTTGCAGAAAGGTATTGAGCAAGTTGCCGCAGGTTATGTCTTATATGGTTCTTCTACGATGATGGTTTATACCACAGGTAAAGGAGTGAATGGGTTTACATTGGACCCCGGTATAGGAGAGTTTTGTCTATCGCATCCAGATATGAAGATACCCCAAAGAGGTAAGTATTATTCTTTGAATCAAGGCTATTATAGAAGTTATAGTCTTGGCGTTCAAGATTATTTAAGACATTGCGAAAAAGAGGGGATAGGGCTAAGATACATCGGCTCGATGGTCGCAGATATCCATAGAACGCTCATCAAAGGGGGCATTTTCCTTTATCCAGAAACAAAAGATAATCCTGATGGAAAATTACGCTTGGTTTATGAATGCAATCCCATGGCATTCTTGGTCGAGCAAGCGGGTGGCATCGCCATCACGTCTAACTTGACTAGAATCATGGAAGAAGAGCCTACAGGATTGCATCAAAGAAAAACCATCATTATCGGTTCTCCAGATATGGTCAATAAAGCAGCTGGTTTTATTGAAAGCCACATAGTAGAAAAGGAAAAGAATAGAGCTTCTAACGTTTTATCTGATTAGGGTTAAATTATTCTGGAAAGAGGGAATCATCGTTCAGTTCATCCTGATATTCGGGTAAAAGTGCTTTTATTTTATCTAACACAACACCTAAACCTGCATGCATGTATCCACCAGATGCATTGTGATGACCACCCCCATTAAAATATTTAGCGGCTATTTGTTGTACAGAAAACTGCCCTTTAGAGCGTAAAGATAGCTTAATAATATTGGGCTGTTGGGTAACAAAAATAGCCATTCGGACATTTTGAAGCGAAAGCAAATAATTTACAATGCCTTCTGTATCACCACGTTGTATGTTGAAATGGTCAAAATCCTTACGGGAAAGATAAATTAAGCCGGTTCTAAATTCTGGAAAAATCTGCATCCGTTGACTAAGGGCATGTCCAAGAATGCGGAGGTGTTTTTCATCTTGGTTTTGGAACAAGCGTTGTTGGATTAACCGATCATCTACACCTATTTGTTTTAAGCTTGCGCAAATAGTATAAACATCAGGGTTGGTGGCAAATTTGAAAGAACCCGTGTCTGTAATTAAGCCAGTAAATAGACATTCACCTATGGTTGTATCGATTTTGTGCTCATCACCTAGTTTGACAATAAATTTATAGACCATTTCACACGTAGAACTAGCTTCGTGTTTCCACCAGAGATAATCCGCAAAATAATCAGGATCTAAATGGTGGTCAATATTGATTTTGGTTTCGACATCTTTCGCTAAAACACCCATTTTATCAATCCTAGACAAAGAATTAAAATCTAAGAAAAAGGCAATTTCGGCTTTCTCGATTACTTCCGTGCATCTTTTTTCATCGTGATCATAAATCAGACAATCATCTACCTCTTTCATCCAACCAAAATTAGCAGGATAATCTGACGGAAAAAGAACTTTGACAGCATGCCCAGACTTTTGTAGATAATGCTTCAACCCCAGTGACGAACCTATGGCGTCTCCATCAGGATTACGATGACCAAAAATGATAATGTCTTTTGGCGTGGCTAACAACTGTTTTACTTCTGTAAAATCAGGCGGATTCATTGAGGTAGGTTCTAAAATCATGGGGCTAAGGTCTAACTTTTTTTGGGATTTGCCAAGTAAAAGGCATTAAAACAGAATTATCCATATATTTGCACCTCATACTAGAAATTGAAATTATACCCCTATAATCAATATTGAGAAAACAACAACCAGATCCAATGAAACACTTTAGCTTTATAGCCTTATTTATATTGGCTGCCTCATATTTTGCGCAAGCGAATCCCCTAATGGCACCTCCGGACACCATCAAAACGGCAATTAAAAAATCAAACGTAAAACAATACTGCGTAGATACAACCGAGTTTCAAGGAAATATGGTCAGTATCGAAAACATTTGCCCCACATCCTCTGGTACTTTTGTAAACATGGTCGTGCTACCCGCCACATATTGCTTAAGCTTTGGTGGATTGGATTTTGGTGTAGAAACGGCTTGTTTAAAATATTGTGATGACCAAGGTGTATGTGATACAACAGTCGTGGAGGTGTTGGTCGTGCCTGATTCTGTTTCGACTTTACATCCGATTGCGGTGGATGATGTTGTGTCGGTTCATGAAAGTGAAACGGTGACTATTGACATTTTAGACAATGATGTGCTACCTAATAATGGTGCATATACGAGCCTAAAGGTGCTGACATCAGCTGAGCACGGTACGATTAATATTGATAACGATGCGATTTTGTCCTATACGCCAGTAGCAGGTTTTTGTGGAGCCATGGATACATTGGTCTATGAAGTCTGTAATATCGCAGGTTGTGATACGGCTTCAGTTGTATTTGATGTAATGCCCTGCGTCAGTTTTGATGGGATACATGTGTTTAATGGGTTTTCACCAAATGATGACGGAATCAATGACACTTGGCGGATAATAGGATTAGAAGATTTTCCAGATCATCATCTAATCGTCTTTAATCGTTGGGGCAATTCAGTTTTAGATACGAAAGATTATCAAAATGACTGGAATGGAAAATGGGAAGGTAATGCATTGCCTGCGGGGACTTATTTTTACATCTTAAACGATGGAGTTGACAAAAAATATACTGGCTCTGTGCAAATTGGTTACTAGAAAACAACTTTAGCACGGTTTTTGAAATATACAAATTAGATTTTTTCTTCATAAAATAAATTTCTTACATAAGATGAAAAACCTACTGGTTCTTATTATTATGGTTTTCGTTAGTTTCCAAGCAATGGGACAACAAGACCCCATGTTTACAAAATACATGTTTAATTCGTTACATTATAATCCAGCATATGCGGGTTCACATGAGCATTTAAGTATGGCTTTGTTACATCGTACTCAATGGATAAATTTCCAAGGAGCACCCAACACTCAAACTTTTACGGCTCATACCCCCTTACGGGAAAATAGAGTAGGAGTAGGTTTGAGTTTAATGCATGACCAAATCGGCGTAACTAGAACTTCTAGCGCTAATTTGTCATATGCGTACCGCATCCCTTTAAGCAAGAAAGCTAAATTATCAGTTGGTATTCAGGGAGGAATGACTAATTGGAGAGCGGATTGGCAAAAATTGGATCTTGAAAATAGTGTTGACCCTGCTTTTGACGGAGACGTACAGAGTAAGTGGTTACCCAACTTTGGCTTTGGGCTTTACTTCCAAACAAAAAGATTTTATACGGGCTTGAGCTCACCTCATTTGATAGAACATAAATTAAGAGAGTCGAGTGGTACTGTTGAGAGTGCGTTGGTTGCACAGCAGTATCGTCACTATTACTTTACAGTAGGTGGAGCCATTCCGATTTCAGGAGATGATATTGTCTTCAAACCTTCTTTATTGGTAAAGAATGTAGGTATAGATAGTAAGTTGCGTAAGACGGAAGATTTGAGAACGATTAATGCACCTACAGAATTTGATGTAGATTTATCTGTTTTGTTCATGAAGACATTATGGGTAGGCGCTGCTTTTAGATCTTCTATTGAAAAGTTCTCTAACGATAAGAGTTCTTTTGATTCTGGAGATATTTGGGCTTCTTACAACCTAAGAAATGGAATGAGAATAGGCGCTGCCTATGATTATACTTTGACAGAAATAAATAAAGAAACACCGGGGTCTTTTGAGATTATGCTAGGGTATGAGTTTGACTTCAAGACAAATCGTATTGAGACACCACGTTATTTCTAAAAACCGAAACATTTGGATCTAAATATCAGTATGATATCCAAATAGAAAAAATTAATAAAATGCAAAAGATTAGAATCCTTTCAGTTGTTGCGCTTTTGTTCCTTGTAACTGGGACAATGTTTGCGCAAGCGGCTAAGCTAAAACGCGCCAAAAATTTTATGGACAACTTGGAGTACTTGAGTGCTATCCAAATGTATAATAAAATATTAGAAGGTAATGATGTAGCTGAAGCGAAAATTAATATCGCTGAATGTTACAGAAAAATTGATGATACCGAAAACGCAGAGTTTTGGTATGGACAAGTAGTAAGACTGCCAGAAGTTCAACCGATTCACAAGTTGTATTATGGTCAAGCACTTCAAGCCAACCAAAAATGTGATTTGGCGAAAGAGTGGTATCAGCAATACATCGAGGAAGCACCAGATGAAACAAGAGGAACTTTCTTGGCCCAATCTTGTGATTTTCAAGAAGAATTGTTGACCAAAAATGATGGTATCTATGTAATAGAACACTTGAATTTTAACTCGAACCTAGACGATTTTAGTCCAACTTATTATAAGGATGGGATTATCTTTGCTTCGGAAAGAGATAAGGGTTCTGCTGTCAAGCGTATTCATACTTGGACTGGACAACCGTTTAATGAGTTGTACTACGTAGAAGCAAAGCAAAAGAAGAAGAAAACTGAGCTTTGTATGTATGAATATGGAAAGCCAGAAAAGTTTTCTAAGAAAATAAATTCTAAATTTCATGAAGCAGGTGTGACTTTCACAAAGGATGAAGATCGCATGTATTTCACTAGAAATAACTACAATAAAGGAAAGCGTAAAGCAAGTGATGAGGGTATCACGAAATTGAAGATTTATTCGGCAACAGGTGGTGATGGCAATTGGAACGATGTGGAAGAACTACCTTTTAATAGTGATGAGTATTCTTGTGCTCACCCAACCCTAGACCCTGAGGGCAAGAAGATGTATTTTGCTTCTGATATGCCAGGTGGCTTTGGTGGAATGGATTTATATGTTGTCGAAAGAAATGGAGAGTCTTGGGGACCTCCAGTGAATCTTGGACCACGTGTGAATACAGAAGGGCATGAAATTTTTCCTCACTATTCAAACGGCAAGCTTTACTTCTCTTCTGATGGACATATTGGTCTAGGTGATTTGGACATTTATGTGATGACCATGCAAGATGGTGGCGAATGGAGCCTTCCAGAAAATTTGGGCGCACCTATCAACTCTACGGAAGATGATTTTAGCTTAATTATTAACAAAGAGAATACTTGCGGATACTTTGCTTCTGACAGAAAAGGAGGTAGCGGACGTGATGATATTTATAGCTTCAAAAAAGTAGCTTCTCCAGTACACATTTTTGTATATGATGCAGAAACAGGTGAAGGTATTGAGGGTGCTGCTGTTGCAAATAGTTGTACGGGAGATACTTTACTGACGAACGCAGATGGTAAGGCACAGATTGACATGAAGATGGACAAGTGTTGCACATTCGCCGCAAGTAAAGAAGACTATGACGACAATAGCAAAGAAGGATGTACGATTGATATCCAAATGGGAGAACCTGTTTTTGTGGAGATTCCATTGGATCAAAGTAAGCAATTTGAGCTTGAAGGTGTCGTGTTTGACCAAAGTACGGGTTTACCTTTAGAAGGCGCTACGGTAACATTGGTTGCAGTTTGTGACGATGAGACTAAGAACATAGAACCAAAGACAGCTACGACTGACCTGACAGGTAAATATCATTTTGAATTAGACAATGATTGTTGTTATACTGTAAAAGGTGAAAAGATTGACTACTTGGCTGCTTCTTCGGAGGAGGTTTGCACAAAAGGGTTAGATGAAAGTAAGATCTTTACAGAAAACTTAAACTTGATGCCTACAAAAGGAGGTATTGCTTCTACTGAAGGCGATGTTGAATATGACCCCGTTTCTGGTAAGTATATCGATAAGAAAACAGGAAATCCTGCTGACGGAACTTATCCTAACGGAATGGTTTACAAGGACGGAGATATGTACTTGAATGGTGAGAAATACACCAATACGCCTACTTTCCAAACGGGTTCTGGAACTGTTGAACCTGGAGAGGCCATCCCTTATTTAGTAGATATTTACTACGATTTTGACCAGAGTTATATCAGACCTGAAGCGGAGCCAGAATTAGAACGCGTCTTAGCGATGATGAATGATAACCCTAATGCAATCCTTGAAGTTTCTTCTTATACAGATTCAAGGGGGTCAGATAGCTATAACGATGGATTGTCTAAAAGACGTGCAAAAGCTGTTGTAAAATGGCTTAGAAATAAAGGCGTCACTAAAGCTAGAATTACGGCTAAAGGGTATGGTGAGCAAAATTTGGTAAATGACTGTGTAAATCTTAGACCTTGTTCGGAGGAAGAGCACCAATTAAATCGTAGAACGGAGTTCAGAGTGATCGGATACTTAGGAGATGACCAAGATTTAAGATCTCAGCCAAAATCAAATCCTAAAGTTTCGAAATGTAATAATTGTCCTTTCTAAAC
>JAJRQS010000136.1 GCA_024280135.1 Bacteroidota bacterium
CTTCAACATCTGCTTGATCGTCTTATCCGGTTTTTTTTCTTCCTTCAATATTTTTTTGGCAATATTATGCCAGTTGGCAAAACCATTTGGATTGTTTGTATCCTTTTTGAGAGCAGAAAGTAATGTTACGTACTGCAAAAAATACGGCTTTGCCCCATATCTCCTTAGTTTTAAGGTATTGACAAAAGCGATTACACTATCCCGCTCTTCAGGCGTGTACAAGCTATTAAACTCGGTGGCAAATAGCTTTTCAGCTTCTTGAACATCTTTACTTTTACTGGTCGTTAAGAAATCGCCAAAAGCGTCCAAGAAAGCAGGATGCTCCAAAGGAAAGGTCTTCTTAGCTTGCGCAAAACTTGTGTTAGAAAAGAGAAGAGCAAAAAAAACAATAGCAATAGAAAATTTTACTTTTGTTGAAATAGTGTACATACCCAATTGTTTAGTTCTAAATACATGATTTCCTCCAGTCCCAAATCTTGGCATTTTTGGGCAACCTTTTGGTAGTCTTGTTTCATAATACCCGAAAATAATACTTTTCCGGAAGGAGCTAATTTACTTACTAACGGTACCAGATTAGCCAAAATTACATTTCTGTTGATGTTCGCCAAAACTAAGTCGAATGCTACTTCTGATACAACTTCTATACCACCCAGTCTAAAATCAACATCATTAACACCATTTATCGCAAGGTTTTCTTTACAATTTTCGATGGCAGGCTCCTCTATGTCATTGGCAATGATGACTCCCTTTGCGCCCATTTTCTTCGCAAGAATGGCCAAAATACCCGTTCCAGTCCCAAAATCCCATATTTTGCCAGTCATCGGAATATGCTCCATCGCCTGTATCATCATGTGGGTTGTTTCGTGGTGTCCCGTCCCAAAAGCCATTTTCGGGTTTATCAAGACTTCGTGTACAAAACCAGGTTTCGCAGCGTGAAAATCTGCATAGATACGGCAAAAGTCGCCTATTTCCACTGGTTTGAAGCCTGCTTCCCACTGGGCATTCCAATTCTCTTCAGGTATTTCCCTTACGGAAAAAGTAAAGGGAATTTTTTGTTGGGTGGCTATTAATTTTGGCGTAAGCTTGTCTGCACCTTCTCCTTTCGGCAAATATCCAGAAAAACCCGAGTCGGTAAATTCAACCGCTTCAAACTCCTCTAGGAATAAGGCGTTCAATAACTCTACATCAGCTTCCTCAGCCAAAAAATCAATAGCGTAGTACATAGTGTTTAGTAAATTAATGTGCAAAGATATGAAAATTAATGCTAATGTATTTTTCGTATGAATGCATTGCACAAATTTGACCCAAGTCGCAAATTAGGTATCGATAACATTAGCGATATAGCAAATGAATAGCGATTACCTGTCGCATAATATTTTTTGATCCACAATTTGTTATACACACTGAATGCACGGGCACCTCCTTAAGATGCCACCAAGCGAGGGCTTTCGATACCTAGATTCTTTGGTTCTTCGCTATCCTCAATGAAAGTATCTAAAATCCATACCGCCTTCTATTTTCCGCAAGGATTCAAAAATCAACTTCGCAGTATTAATGACATCCTCTCTATGCACCATCTCCACTGTCGTATGCATATAGCGTAACGGTAGCGAAATCAAGGCAGACGGTACACCGCCATTCGAATAAGCGAAAGCATCCGTATCGGTGCCGGTCACTCTCGACGAAGCTTCTCGTTGAAAAGGAATATCATTGGCTTCTGCTGCCTCTATAATCAAATCCCTTAATGTGTTGTGTACGGCTGGTGCATACGTGACGGTGGGTCCTTTGCCAGCATGGACATTTCCTTGTTTTTTGGGCTCCATCATCGGGGTATTCGTATCATGTGTTACATCTACGACGATGGCTACGTCTGGTTGGATGGTTTCAGTTATCATCTGCGCTCCTCTCAACCCAACTTCCTACTGCACCGCATTGACAATATACAATGAAAAAGGTAAGTCCACTTTTTGTTCTTTTATCATTCGTGCCACTTCCGCGATACAAAAGCCACCTACCCTATTATCCAATGCACGCCCAACAAAGTATTGTTTATTTAGCTCTGTCAATTCATCATCAAAGGTCACTACACTCCCGACATGAATGCCCATTTCCAAAACCTCTTCTTTATCTTTCGCTCCTACATCAATAAAAATATTATTCAAACTCGCTTCAAAATCTTTAGACTTTGCTTTACGCACGTGGATAGCAGGCCATCCAAATATACCTTTTACAATTCCTTTCTTGGTAAAAATATTGACTCTTTTCGCAGGCGCGATGACGGGATCGGAGCCACCATTACGAATCACACTCAAAAAACCTTTTTCGCTGATGTAGTTGACATACCAAGATATTTCGTCGGCATGCCCTTCTATCACGACCTTATAGTCCTTCCCTGGATTGATAATGGCATAAGCAGTGCCATAATTATCCAATTTCCATTCGTCAATATAAGGTTTCAGGTAGTCCAACCACATTTTTTGCCCTTCTGCTTCATAGCCAGTCGGAGAAAAATTATTCAAATAGTTATAAAAGAACTTTGTCGATACATCATCAAAAATAGCCATTATTAGGGTCATTTGGTTAAAACCTACCCAATTAAAAGGGTAAATATAAATAGTTTTCTTAGGGTGTGGGCAAAGATAGAAAAAATCGGAAAAAAAAGGGACTTGTCGGGGTATTTCTATTTTGCTTGCGCAAAATACTGGCTAAGTTTGCATTTTCCAAACTTATAACGTATCTTTACGCTATAAAATGAAAATAACGATACCAATGAAAAAATTAACAGCCACCGAAGAGCAAATCATGCAAATGATTTGGGATGCATCAGAGCCCATAATGATTCGGCAAATAATCGAGCAACTACCCAAACCTAGTCCGCCTCACTCGACCATCTCATCGGTTGTTCGCATATTAGAAAGAAAAGGCTTCGTAGATCACAAGACGTATGGTCGCACGCATGTTTATTTTCCAATAATCAAAAAAGAATCATATACTAAGCGATCTATTTCGGCTTTGATCAAAGATTACTTTAAAGGTTCACCAACGGCTCTGGTTTCCTTTCTGATTCAGGAGAAACAACTAGACGAAAAAGAATTAAATGAATTATTAAACAAAATGGAGGATCATGACTAACCTACCCATCATTTTAGAAATATCCATCCAATGGAGTATTTGGCTCGCTTTGTATTATTTATTATTGCGGCGGCATACTTTCTTCTCTGCAAACCGTATGTACTTACTGGGCACGTTAGTAATGGGCATGGTTTTACCTTTTGTCCATTTTCAATACCCGGTTCTACAAGAAGCTGGATATGTATTGACATTGCCTGAAATCACCATCATGAGCACGCCCACTCTGACACAATACACCCCCACAACAAACTGGATATCAATCATTTATAAAACAGGAGTCACACTTTTTAGTTTAGCATTCTTGTTTAATATCGGCAAGCTACTTTTTTCGCTTGCGCAAAATAAGAAACAAAAACAGGGCGGGTTTTGGTTAGTCGAACTCCCAAATAAGACTGCACCTTTTTCCTTTTTTAATTACATTTTTGTTTTCCGAAAGGAAGCCTATCAAGAAGAAGAATGGAATCAAATTCTCTTACACGAACAGACTCATGGACACTTGCTCCATTCATTAGACATCCTATTTGTCGAAATATTAAAAATAGTTTTTTGGTTTAATCCACTGATTTATTTATACAAAATAGCGCTACGCGATGTACACGAATTTCAGGCAGATAATGCCACTACCCAAAGACATAATAAAAAAGAATATAGTCGATTATTATTTCGGCACACGCAATCCGGAATGCAAGTGCCATTCACCAGTAATTTCATTTCTTCACAATTAAAAAAACGAATTAAAATGTTAACTAACAAACGATCTAACCCCACGGCAATGTACCGTTATTTACTTGCACTCCCACTTCTTGTTTTATTATTTTTTGTCAGTTGCACAGAAGATATTAAAACAGAAATGCGAGATTTAGTCGATGAATCTAAACAAGAAACACTAATAGAGAAAGTAAAATCACAGAATGACAAAAGTGCCAACAAAGTCTTGACGCCTAATGAACGAAAAGAAGCAAAGGCATCAAATAAGGAAATCAAAACAGACGCAACTGAAATTGAGCAAATAAAGTCTCCCAGCGCTCCTGTAGCTAAAGAGGTTTATCGAGCAGTAGAGGAAATGCCTATATTTGAAGGTTGTACTGAAACAGCTGGAAAAAATAGACTTGACCCATGCACCGAAGAAGCTTTACTTAAATTTATTTACAGCAAGATTCAATACCCGAAATCGTCAAGGAAAGCAGGCGTAGAAGGTCGAGCCATCGCAGAATTCATCGTGAATACTTATGGAAAGATTGAAGCAATCAGAATTCTCCGGTCTGCAGATAAAGCAACAGGAGAAGAAGTAATACGAGTACTTAATGAAATGAATGGAGAGGTCACATGGAAACCCGGTAAGAAGGCTGGAGTACCTGTAAAAGTACAATACATTCTACCTGTTATGTTTAAGTTGCAATAAAAAGAAAAGGCTATCTCCTAAAAAGTGAGATAGCCTTTTTTTTACCGAATATCAAACTTTACAATCGCTCACACACTTCAACTTTTAGATCATCTACCCAGACGGTAGAAGGATGATTATTCGTAATATACACATGAAGCATATCATCGGTTTTAAAGCCTTTGGGAATGCGGTAATAAAAATACACTTCTCCCCAGCATCGCATAATCCATTTTTGTTTTCCCAAAAACCTTCCAATAATAAGCATTTGAGGCATATTCGGTACTAGAGATACCCCATCTTTCTTGATAAGTTTGGAAGATATTTAATCCCGAGAAAAATACAACTAAAACTAAAAATACGATTTTACTCCACTTTTTCGCGAAAGCAAATGAAACAAAATAGCCTAATGGAAATGCCAATAAAGCATAAGGCCCCACCATCGGTCTTGAGCCAAATGAATTAATATAAAACCAATTGTGCCAACTATACACAACAAAGATATAAACAGGCAAAAACAATATTACGGGCCACAACCAAGTTTTCTTTTTGAATAAAAAACGTATCCCCAACAAAGCAAAAATCATAATAGGGGTGTACCTCAACCACCCATTTTTACCGTCCGTCAGCCCTCCCCAAATATGAGGATTAGAAAAATCAAAACCTTCATTTCGATAACTATAATAAAGCCATTGTCCAGCAACCGTCTTCCAATATAGCAACTGAGGAACACTCGCCAAGGCAAAGAAAAACACCGCTAATAATAATTGTGCCCAATACTTTTTAAATACAGTCATTCTTGATGTTACAGCTTGCCTATCCGTCATACCATAAAATATAGGAATAACCATTGCCCATATATCCGTAGGGCGAATAATCGTTATCATCCCACCCCTAAAGCCTATTAAAATAGCCATTGTCCAGTTGGGATTGGCATACCATCTTTCTGTTGCATAAATCAATAAAGCATTAATAACAAGACCCCTTGTATCAATTTATTTGTATCGTTTTTCTTCATTATCCCCTAGTTTACCGTAAACAACTCAAAGGTACTCAAAGATAACATACTCTATCCGAACACTTTTCAAATTACATCGGCGATACCAAAACAATTTACCGAAATACGAATTTAATAGCCAAAGAAATCATCATGAAAATCATTTGCATCGGGCGTAATTATACAGAGCATGCCAAAGAATTAAATAATCCAGTGCCTGCAGAGCCGCTTATTTTTCTAAAACCCGATAGTGCTTACTTACAGCCTCGAAAGCCGTTTTTTTATCCAAACTTCTCCAAAGACATTCATTATGAAGGAGAACTCGTACTCAAAATAGGTCGAAATGGGCGCCATATCGAGCAGCAATATGCCCATAAGTACTACGATGAATTTACCGTAGGGATCGATTTTACCGCAAGGGATTTACAAAAAAAATTGAAAGAAAAGGGATGGCCTTGGGAGATTTCAAAGGGTTTTGATGGTTCCGCTGCCATTGGCACTTTTATCCC
>JAJRQS010000137.1 GCA_024280135.1 Bacteroidota bacterium
AGCCCCACCAGAAATCCATCTATTGAAAATAGTTCTCCACTTTGGGTCCACTCCCAAAATAAAGTTGCAATCACTGTAAATACAAAAAACTGAATCCAAATATTTATTCTTTTAAGCCGCCCCAATGCATTTTTATAGTTCATGACTACTAGGGCAATATAAAGAGCCCCCGCAATAATGCCGGAATATAAAAAGGAAATAGTAATCAACCACATCGAACCCATCATACCGAAAAGGAAGAACAAAATGGTCAGTAGCGGATAGGTCTTCTTTTGCTCTTCAGGTAAAACAAAACGACTATCATCTTTTTGCGCAAGTGAAAGAGATTCGGTAAATTGAATGGGATGCTTTAGATAATTCTTGCCTGCGACATAGCCCAAAAAAGCTGCAATAATACCAATCAAAGAATATACCGCCAAAATGCCAACGATTAAACTACGCGCAGGTACTCCTTCTAAACCCGTAATCTTGATTAAATAATAATAAAAAGGTTTGCTGATTTTTACTAAATCAAAACCAAAGGTAACCAGCATCATCCCAACTTTTTGAAAAAGCGTACTACTGACGGCCAAAGCTCCTGCTACCCCATATGCCAAAAGATTGCGCCCCATCAATCTGGGAACTAGCTCTAATAAAAAACCTTCCAGGAAAATGCCGATCATCGGCCCCAAAATGAAAGCACTTGGGGAAATGGATTTCATCAAGGCACAGATTAAGCCTGCACGTATGATGATCCCGGGTTCTTTCCAAACTTGCATGAAGGCAACCAATAAAAAAACACTTACTGCCGAAAGGAAGACACCAGAAAATGGAATATGGAGATTATGTAAAAAACTTCCGACAATAATCTCAAAAGCAGCCCAAATACTACCAATGACAGCAGCTTTTAACCATTTTTGATTAAGTTTCCTTTGTTTCATGTTCGTGTATTATACTGCAATATCGTGAAAAATCTGGAATATGGAAGGGAAAAAGCTAGAAGTCTGTGTATTGCGGAGAAGGAGGAGAATTTAGGGTCTCTCATGATACACGAAATAACTTGAGAATAGGCCAAATAATGTGTAGTAATGGTTACGTGTAGCGTTTCATCGAACCTACATTACAAAAAAAATCCAGTGAGTGTTACTCACCGGATTGTAAGGCTATTTCACTCATTCCTTTGATCGCCCATGTATTGGCTAATTCATTATTTCTTTCGACAAAGATTAAATAGCCTCAATTACTTCCAAAAATTTAGTCATAGGCTGCGACCCAACAAACTCATGTGTCTCATTTATCACAATTTTTGGAACACCTCTTACACTATATTTTTGTGAAAGACTAGGAAATGTAGTTGCCTCGACCATATCCGCTTTTATGTGTGGATTGAGCATGGCTAGTCTATGACCGAGTAATACAGGACCAGGGCAATAAGGGCAAGTCGGTGTTACAAATACTTGAATATGTACATCTTTGTCTATGGCTTTGATTCTTGCCATCATCTCGTCCCCGATAGGTTCCTCAAAACCACCTACTTCACGTATAGAACCCACAAAAGAGTTGATCTCATAGCCAGCAGGAATACCAAAGAATCGAATACCAAAATCAGTATTGTCTTCGTCCACGATAGCAATTGCAGGAGTGCGTTCAACATCGAATTTTTGAAAGACTTCTGGGGATTCGTCTAAATCATGAATATTGACAGTAATATGCTCATTCATGGCTGCAATCTCTGCCACAAAAGCCTGTGTTTGGTCGCAAGATTCACAGACGGTCTGCCTGAAATATTCAATTGTTATTTTTTTAGGCAAGTCACCGATTAACTCAGTTAGTTGTTTCGTGACTTTTTCATCAAATAGTGCCATTTTATTTTTTTTTAGGTTGGAAATATCCATTTTTTGAATGGTGCAAAGTTAACGTTAT
Organism: Bacteroidota bacterium; assembly: GCA_024280135.1. Classification (GTDB taxonomy): domain Bacteria; phylum Bacteroidota; class Bacteroidia; order Chitinophagales; family Saprospiraceae; genus HyVt-613. The sequence continues at coordinate 1,903 of JAJRQS010000137.1, forward strand.
GCACAGGGGAAAGTGTGTAATGTAGATCACATAGGCTAGGTTATTGTACCCCCACAACTAGAGCCTGCCCCTGCGGTGCAACCATAGCAATGTTGGCCCAAAATCACTTCACGATCCTTGAGTAAATTTGTATTAAAATCATTAATATGTTGAGTTGGACAGGCAACTTTCAAGTCCAGCATTTGATTAAAATCACAATCGAATAGATAACCATCCCAACCGACTGAAATAGTATTTCGACACATTAAACCATCTAAGGTTGACGAATTATAAGCCTCAAGTAGCTGCTCCATGTAGAATTCATAATTTCCATTTTCGATCAGATAATCCAGAAAACGATTTATCGGAAGATTGGTGATCGCAAATAGTTGATTAAAAACAAGTTTATGCCGTTTCAGTAGTTGCCTTTTAAATTCTGCTTCCAATGTTAATTGATTGCCAGGTAAAATTGCACCAGTCGTATTATAAACCAGATTAAAGATAAGTCCAGAATCAGGTCGTCCATAGCCTTCATTATTAAGCATTTTTATCGCTTTGATGGAAGCTTCAAAAACGCCATCGCCTCGCTGTTTATCTGTACGTTTTGCACTGTAAAAGGGTAGTGAGGATACGACTTCTACTTGATGTTTTGCAAAAAAAGCAGGTAGG
>JAJRQS010000138.1 GCA_024280135.1 Bacteroidota bacterium
AATCGAATGTTGGTGACCGAAACGATGCCTTTACCCGTTAAAGCAAAACAAAGTAAAACTTTTACTTTTAATGCAATGGACAAGGCTAGTCAGTCCGCAACACTTGAAAATCATAGCCTTACACTGGAGTTTACCGCAAATCCCGCGTGGTATGCGGTGCAAGCTTTGCCATACATCATGGAGTATCCGCATCAATGTAGTGAGCAGATATTTAGTAGATTGTATGCCAATTCTTTGGCAACTAGTATTGCGAATAGTCACCCTAAAATCAAAAATGTTTTTGAAAAATGGAGAACAGAAGACAAGCAGGCATTGGTGAGTAATCTGAGTAAGAATCAAGAATTAAAATCAGCATTGCTTGAAGAAACGCCTTGGGTGATGAATGCATTAAGCGAAGAAGATCAAAAGAAGAATATTGGTTTATTATTTGATTTGGATAGAATGGCAGGAGAGCAAGAAAAAGCCATTCGTACTTTGGCCGAAAGGCAATCCAGAAATGGTGGATTTCCTTGGTTTCCGGGTGGTCAAGAATCTTGGTACATCACGCAATACCTGGTAGAGGGCTTTGGGCATTTGGATAAACTGGGCGCTCTAAGTGAACAGCAGCACCCAGATGCAATGCGCATTGCAAGTAAAGCAATTGCTTTTATTGATAAGGAATTATTGGACCATTATAAGGAATTGGAAAAGCGTGTCAAACTGGGCCATGCTAAATGGAGTGATGATAATTTGGACAATATGGTGATACATTATTTGTACGCACGTTCTTTCTTCTTGAATAAGAATATTTCAAAGGATTTGCGTAAGCCGTATGATTACTATCTCGGTCAAGCCAAAAAGTTTTGGTTGAATAAAGGGTTGTATCAAGAAGGTTTAATTGCATTGGCTTTGCAGCGAAATGAAGAACAAACGACAGCCCGTAATATCATGAACTCAATAAAGGAACGCTCTATTACGAATGATGAATTGGGCATGTACTGGAAGCAAAATTATGGCTACTACTGGTATCAATTACCTGTCGAAACGAACGCTTTGATGATAGAAGCTTTTCAGGACATCATGCAAGACCAAGAGTCTGTTTATCAACTGAAAGTTTGGCTGTTGAAAAACAAACAAACGACGCATTGGAAAACTACAAAGGCAACGGCATCAGCGGTTTATGCCTTGTTAATGTCGGGTAATAATTGGTTATTAGAGGACAAACCCATTGCCATAACTATTGGTAATACTAAAGTAGAGCCGAAGCATACACAAGCCGGAACGGGTTACTTTAAAGAGACATGGGATAAAGAATCCTTTCCAAAAAATGCAAATCAAATATCCGTTAATAATCCCAATAACACAATTGCGTGGGGAGCAGTTTATTGGCAGTATTTTGAAAATTTGGACAAGATAAAAATATTCAAGGATACCCCTTTACAATTGAAAAAAGAGCTGTTTCGCGAAAGCCAAACCGATAGGGGAGTGGTCTTGAATAAAATCAAAGAAGGAGATGTTATCCATGTGGGAGATAAATTAAAAATGCGAATCGAATTACGCGTGGACAGGGCGATGGAATACGTGCACATGAAAGATATGCGTGCCGCTGGATTTGAACCCACGAATGTATTGAGCCAGTATAAATGGCAAGATGGATTGGGGTATTATGAAAGTACAAGGGATTTAGCAACAGATTTCTTTTTTAGTTATCTTCGTCCAGGTGTTTATGTATTTGAATATCCGATGACCGCACAATTGAAGGGAAATTTCTCTAATGGGGTGACAACCATACAGTGTATGTATGCTCCGGAATTTAGTAGCCATTCGGAAGGAGTGCGGGTGTTGGTGGAGTAAGTGTCGCAATACCTTAGGTGTTTTATTCTTTCCGTCAGCTTAAGGCTTCTCGGACTGAAAAGTGTATCTTAGGGTACACTTTTCAGCCTTTCCATTCTGTTTTGGCGATCTAGGATCCTAGTTCCTTGCGTATTCAAAAGTCAGTGTGTTGTCCCCGAAGCTGTTGGAGCTACTTGTTCGTTTTCATTTAGGTTATTTCCTTAGCTGCTTACAAGATAAATATACAAATGTTTTGGTCGATTCGCATATTCTTCTTTAAGTACTAGGCATGAATTGCCACCTCTAGTCTTAGTTTCGATAAATGGATTAATTCCTTCCAATAGAAAATTATATGCCTTTAGTAATTCTTTAATTCTTGTATCAGAATTAACCCGCCATTTCTTTCCCTTATATTTGAAGTAGGAAAAAGGCTTTCTCCCATTTTCTCCATTGTGGCCGTCTAGCCTTGAGGAATTAGCATAAATTTTTCGGAGCGGTAGAACCTGCTCTTTTATCATTTTTTCAAAGGTCGAATGAGTTTTCATTTTTTTAATTGCTTTACTATTTCATCAATATTTGCAGGAATATTATTACTTCCTTGCATCAAAGTTATTGCTTTATATATGTTGTTCTCTTTTCTTTCAACCAAAAGGGCTGATGTAATTTTTCCAGCCTTATTTGTCAAAGGATAAATTTTTGAATTGTCAAACTCCATACTGATTAAGTCCATAACCCACATTAACCAAGAACTTTGTTTTATACTTTTTTTCGATATTGAGT
>JAJRQS010000139.1 GCA_024280135.1 Bacteroidota bacterium
TATTTCTAATACAAAAGAAGCTCGTTTTGAGGAAAGAAACGGGGTTACCTTATTTCCGAATCCTGCTGGGGAGTTTGTCATGATAGATTTATTGCCATACAAAGACAAGGCGGTCAATGTGGTCATAACGGATTCTTTTGGTAAAACCATTAAATCTATTCAATTGGATGAAGTTAAAGCAGCACCTCTTAAAGTGAATTTAGCCGAATTTAACAATGGTTTTTATCAAGTGAACATTCAGCCTAAGTCTGGCCAGCTTACCACTAAGAAATTAGTGATAATGCGCGCTTATTAATTAAGTTAGACTTTTAGCTAAAGCCTCTTCAACGGTAGTTGAAGAGGCTTTTTCGTTTGTTCTTTAGTATCTCTATCGGATTGTATAAAAAAGGTGTAGCGGTATTAGGGTTTTAAGGGGGTAAAGGGTTAACGGTCAAGGTCAAGGGCGAACCAAAATTCGTGCATTCGTGGCAAAAAAAATGGTGTAGTGGCTTTTAGGTGTTAGGGTTTTAAGGAAAAAAAGGTATAGCGGTTTTATGATTTTAAGGGTTAACGGTCAAGGGTCAAGGGCGAACCAAAATTCACGCATTCGTGGCAAAAAAAATGCATCCGTGTTAGGGTTTAGAGGTAAAGGGTAAAGGGCGAAAAATTCGTGCATTCGTGGCAAAAAAACTATCTAGCCTTTTAAATACGTGCAATCGAACCTTAATCTTGCTTGGCAAAAACCTTTTTCAACAAGTCAGTCTTTCGGCTACCCGTATTTTCACGAATATCCAGTTCTTTTTTAGTGATGAGTTTAAACATACCGTCCAGAGCCGTATTCGTTACGTATTCATCCAATGCTGGATTAGCCTTGGAAGTTAAGGGTATTTTGTTGTAGGCATTGACTGCGGTGCTCCAGTATTTGGTGGCATTCACTTCATCTAAAGCAGACTTGATTACAGGCATAAACTCTTTGAAAAGATTTTGGCGGGTTGTCTTTTGTAAGTAAGTCGTAGCCGCATTTTTATCGCCCATTAGGATATTCATGGCATCTTTAAAACTCATCTGCTTAATGGCATTAATGAAGATGGACTTGGCTTTTTTGGCAGCTAGCTCTGCCGCCCGATTCATTTTTTCTTCTAGGTCTTTTTCTACATTGTCCCAACCTGGAATCATCTTTAATTTATTGGTCACTTTACGGGCATCCTCTGGGATTAAGACCTTGTATGCACTTTTATAATAACCGTCTTTCGCCGAAAGGAAACGAACAGCCGATCCTATGCCTTCATCTAAGGCCGCTTTCAAACCATTGCCGATTTCTGCTTCTGAAAGCCCAGTACCCGAATTGGAAAGAATTTTACTCCCTTCTTTTTTTGCTTTTTTGACTAAATCCCCAAACTGCGCTTGCATCGGTAAACTAACCGCTAATAGTATGATAAAAAACAGATACTTCTTCATGACTTCTTTTTTTTAATGGATAGCTAAAGTATGGGTGTTTTTAATTATATGCTTACTTCAGCTTAGTATTAAGGAAAGATTAACGTTGTTTTAGCTGTGTAACGGTATTTTGGTGAAGTCTATCTGTGGTGAATAAAAATGAAGAAACGACGAATCAAGGAACCGAGGAATCGAACCTAAAAATGAAATATAAACCAAGAACAAAATTTTTTTGAGTCCAAATCCGTGAAAATCCGCTTAATCTGCGTCATCCGTGCCATCAGTGAAAATCTGCGCCAATCTGTGGTGAAGTAAGAATTCGATCCGAAATATCAATCCCACTGCCTTCTAAATTCAAAACCCCACGTGGACATACGGCAGAACAAACGCCACATCCTACGCAAGAAGCCCGAACAATATTTTCCCCTTTTTGGGCGTAAGCTCTCACATCAATTCCCATTTCACAATAAGTGGAACAATTCCCACAAGAAATACATTGCCCGCCATTCGTAGTGATCCTAAATCTCGAAAATAATTTTTGTTGAATACCCAATACTGCTGCCATCGGGCACCCAAATCGACACCAAACTCGACTACCCAATATCGGATAAAATCCAACGCCCACAACACCCGAAAAAATAGCCCCAATAAAAAAACCATACCACTGCCGTAGCATGCCATTGTCAATAAATAAAATATTTTTTTGATGACCAAAATGCGCAATTAAAACCAAAAAAATAATACCCCCAATAGCCAGTAAAGCTTTGTTTTTATCCTTTCTTTGTATTCCTTTAAAAATATTACTTCCAATAAAAATACCAGACAATATGAGAACAATTAAAAATATTAATGTCAAATGATTTCGTGTGACTAATAATTTTTCTGGGTTGTCATAGACAAAACTATACAATACCCCAATCGTCATCACCACTACAAAAATCAAAACGCTATGTATCATCCAACGTTCTATCTTCCAGGCTTTTAGGGACTTGTCGCTGAGGTGGCGAAAAGAATCCCCAGCGGTTTCGGCTAACCCGCCACAACCACATACCCAAGAACAAAACCAGCGTTTGCCATAGCGATAAGTTAAAAAGGGTGAAATGACAAAAACCATCACTAACCCCCAGACCAGCATGGACAACCCAATAGCACCACTTTCTAAATATCCA
>JAJRQS010000140.1 GCA_024280135.1 Bacteroidota bacterium
TTATGCAACAATGCGTTCATTTGCCTCGTCCAAGACTTCGTTCTGAAAATTTTTGAGGTAAATTTGGGTTGTCTTCAAGGATTTATGGCCTAGTCCTTCGCTGATTATCTCAGTTGATATGCCCATGTATTTGGCAATGGTCGCCCAAGAATGGCGGATGGAGTAGGTTGTAAATTGTCCTTCGATTCCAGCGTCGACTGCAATTACTCTCAAGCGTTCGTTCATCCTTCTTCGTTGGGACTTGTACTTTTGGAAGTGTTCGGTACTCCCGTCATAGTTGGCAGGGAACAAATAGTCGTTCGGTTTTTTGTCCTGTAGGTAATGTTCCAAAATATTTGAAAGTTCCTCTGTTATCTTAACGGAAAATGAATCGTCCGTTTTGCTCCGGCCATAATAGAGACGACCATCGGCAATATCCCTTACCCTGATCTTTACCAGGTCCACAAAATTCATACCTCTGCAATAGAACATGATCAAAGTATAGTTCTTGGTATGCCAAAGAGGGCTGTCCTCTTCATAGACAAGACTTTTGATGTTGATCAATTTCTCTTTAAGGATGGCCCTTTTCTTTGTTCTTGTGCTTGGGGGTATTCTGTAATGCTTGAATGCATTCTTAAGAGGGGTGAATTGATCTTCAGCAATAGCACTGTTATAGATTACCCTGATGGCCTTTAGATAAATACCGATGGTATTCTTGCTATTACCCTTCCCAAGATGATGGGCCTCGAAGTTTTTAAGAAAGGTAACGTTTATATCATATAGGGGAATGTTCCTACCACTGTTGAATTTCATGACGGCCTCGACCCCGGCTAGATACCATCGACCGGTCCCGGGCCTATTGGCGTTCCTTTTCCTGGTATTCAAGACCTTTCCCCATGTAAGGAGCGTCATGTCGTTCTCTATTCTTTTACGCAGTTGGGAATCGGGGTTCTCGTCCCACTTGTCCTTGATACAGTCAATGAGCCTTTCGACATCGATCTTTTCCAATTTTCTGCCCAGTTCCCTTATTATCCGTTTGGCCTTGAAGAGCTTGTCCTCGATATCTTCCTCAATTTCCCAACAATCTTGGTTTTTATTGGCCCTGATGGATTTCCGTAGCAAACAGTTTTTGTCGTCCCAACCTTCTACCGAGGTGAAGTGGCCCAAACGGATCAACCTTGGTTTGATATGAAAGACTTTTAGAACAATTGGGTATAGGCCGTTCTTGTTTCTTGAAGCTTTTCGAGTGTCCAAAGTGAGTCTTATGAGGGCCATTTTAGTTATTATTTTTACTTTAAGGTACTAAAAAAAACGCACACTTTACGCACACTTTTTGTTGAAACCAGATGATTTCGTTTGGCATCAAAGAAAATTAAAATACTGATAATCAGTTAATTAAAATGAATTTTGTAAATGGTGTACAGGGGAATTTAAAGACTGTAGTACAGGTGTTTTTGGTTCGGAAACCCAAATTTTAATTGATAAAGCTTCAGGTGTTCGGAAAGTAGCATGGTTTGACATGCATTTCCTAGTTGCACTATCTCAGTTTTTAGCCAAAAAAGAACATATCAAAAATCAATTGAAGTTTTTCCCTAACTCCGCAATTTATCAGATAGGCAATCTATTTAGATATATAGAATACAGTAATGTAAATAACAAAAGACTACATTCTCTTGAATCTGACTTAGATTCTGACTATTTGGAAAGAATAAAAAGTCGGGCAAAAACTGGTGCCTTGATAGGTTCTTTGACCGAAAGAATTTCCAATCAAGAAATAGACCGGAACTCTGCTGAGGTTTTTATTTATCAATTAATTGATAACCAAATTTTAATCAGCGAACTCTACCCTACGATTACAGGAAAGGGTTATTTAGAACAACTTTTAGGCACTTTAGAAAATATCGAAAATTGCGAAGAAGAAATATTACTGTTGACAAAGTTGTCCAATCAATTACAAAATTTAGATTCGAAAAATGCATGGGATTTGAATTCCTATATTAATGCTAAAAAATTCATCTCATCCTTAGAAACACCCTTCGATTCAAAATATTTATTCCAGACGGACTCCTTTAATACTTTAAGCAGAAATTCATTAGGCACGGACTGGACTTGCAACAAAAAGTGGACGTTTAGTTAAGAGTCATGCAGCTACATTTTGATTAAACATTTCCGTTTCAAATTCTTCTATGGTTTTATACCCTAAAGAAGAGTGTATTCTTCGTCTGTTGTACCAGGTCTCGATCCATTGAAAGATTGACAACTCTGCTTCTGATCTGAGATGGTAATTGTGTTTATAGACCCATTCTACTTTCAAGCTTTTAAAGAATGATTCTGCCACGGCATTATCCCAACAATTCCCTTTTCTACTCATACTTTGTTTTACTGTCCCACCATAACTTTTAAGGATATTGGTAAAGCTGTAACTGGCATATTGAGATCCTCTATCAGAATGAAATATGAGTTCTTTAGTAATAGTATTTGATCTAACGGCCATCTTCCAAGCTGGGATAATAGTATCATTAGTACTTAAAGTTTCACTCATTGACCATCCCACGACCTTTCGATGGAACAGATCTATAATCACCGTTAAATACATCCAACCTTGTTTGGTCTGAATATATGTGATATCAGAGACCCATACTTGATTCTCCCTAGAGACCGTAAAGTCATGGTTCAATATATTAGGGGCTATTGGATAATCATGATTACTATCGGTAGTAAATATAAATTTACGACTTCTTCTAGCAAACAGTTTATTGGCCCTCATTATCCTGGCAACTCTAGGTCTGGAAACACGATGTCCTTGTTTTAATAACTCCACTTTAATTCTGGGGGCACCATAACTCTCAAAACTTTCTTTAAAAATATCATGGATGGCCATTGAGATCATTTCATTTTCCAACCATCGCTTGGATGGTCCTAAACGCAACCAATTATAGTATCCACTTTTACTTGTTCCCAACGCTTTACACATCCTCTCGACCGGAAATTTAAACTTATGGTGTTTTATGAACCTGAATTTTTCCTGTCGCTCGCGGAGAAGATGCCCACCGCCTTTTTTAATATCTGATTTTCCAGTTCAGAATCCCTTAATCTTTTCTTTAATTCGGCAATCTCTCGCTGCTCGTCCGTTAGTTTTGGCTTCCCACGTCCCGGAAAACTATTCTTACCATAAGCATTAGACTCCTTTCGCCAACGGTGCAGTACAGAGTAGGGTATCCCTAATTCCTCCGATACTTTTACCACATTGTTTCTGGCATAACTCAGTTCCACGGCCTTTTTCTTAAATTCCGTAATGTAATTTCTTTTGCGTTTTGACATAATTCAAAGTTAAATTATGTAACAACATCTCTCGCAACATTATGTCCAGTTAAATATAGTAAGTCCACTTATTTGGAGCAATAGTAAATTGGAATAACACACTTAAAGTTAATCCACAAGATTACTATTCGTATTATGATTTAGGATTTGCAAAAAATGAATTAAATATGTTCAAAGATGCAATGAAAGACTTCGATAAATCAATTGAAATTAACCCTAAATTTTATGGGGGAATTGTAGCGAAAGGAACTTTAAACGATGAAAATGGTGAATATGATTTGGCAATTGATTATTACGACAAAGCAATTGAATTAGAACCAGAAAACCCACAAGCATATTTTAATAAAGGAAATACATATTTCAACAAAAAAGACCCTAAAAGGCTTGTGAAATATGGGAAAAAGCGAAACAATTTGGTGCTGAATATGCTCAAGAAAGAATAGATAAAGAATGTAATAAATAAAAGCCAGTGCCTAACAAAACCTATACGTAATGCGGGTTTTCGTAGGTAATTGAAAGTTTGGTGCAATTAATGAAAATCGCTACACCTTTGGTTAAGCTTTTAAAAATGAAAAGATAAAAACAAAACGCAAAGGTGTAGCTAAGTGCTAATTTGAAAGTTCATAGCTTTGAAATCCCGCACTACACATAGCCAAACGTTGGCTTTAATTTAAATCAGAACCTTTCACACAAATCTCATCATACATATACGTATGATTTAAAATTTAAAAGAATACATATAAGTATTCATTTGTTTGTTTGTTTATATGTATTTGTATACTTTTGCCTTAATTTAGATACTTATATGTATAAAAAAGTTAACAAATGAGAAACAAGAAAAAGCTACTCATAGAACAACTGGACCAAAAACTGATCAATTTTAAAGATGCTGGAATGGTCCTGGTCCCACAAAAAGGATGGATAAATACTATTAGAACCACTCTTAATATGACGAGGGACCAATTAGGGACCAAACTTGACTTGACAAAAGGAGCAATACAAAAAATTGAGGAACGTGAAGCTACAGGTCAAATAACCATCAATAAATTAAAGGATGTTGGCAAGGCATTGGGTATGCAATTTGTCTATGGTTTTGTCCCAAAAGATGGGACCATCGATAATTTAATTAACACTAAATCTCAAACACTCGCAAGAAAGATTGTATTAAGGACCAATCAAAATATGAAATTAGAGGACCAAGGAATTGGAGATGAAAAAATTAATGAAACAATAAAAGACTTGGCGAATGAAATAAAAAGAGAAATGAGAAAGTCATTATGGGATTAGAATTACAATATAAAGATGGACAAACACCTTTAGATGAAGAAGAAAAAGAAGGTCTAAAGATAAAGTCGATATCTACACAAGGAGAATTGGATGAATTTGAACAATTAAATATTGAAAAGGCAATTGAGTGGACTATTCACGCCAATTTAAAGTCTGAAAGAATATTGACAGAAAAGTTTATAAAAGATTTACACAAAAAAATGTATGGTGATGTTTGGAAATGGGCAGGTGAATTTAGAATAACCGATAAAAACATTGGAATAAATTGGATTCAAATCGGAATAGAACTAAAAAACCTTATTGATGATACCAAATATTGGATAGAAAACAAAACCTTTTCACCTAAAGAAATTGCTATTAGATTTAAGCATAGAATTGTAGCAATTCACTGCTTTCACAACGGAAACGGCAGACACTCAAGGATGATGGCTGATATAATTATTGAATCTATTTTTGGAAAAGAAATTTTCAGTTGGCACAAATCAAATATGGTTAAAGCAGACGAAACAAGAAAAGTCTATATTAAAGCATTAAGAGAGGCTGACAATGGAAATATTAACCCTTTAATAAAATTTGCTGAAAATTAAAAAACTAAAGCCAACAATGTATCCTATGAAAAGCAATAGCCCAGTCCTTCAAAGATAATATTTTGTTTTTTTACTTAATCCACTCTTTTATTTTTTACGTATAACTTGCTCCGCATCCTATGTGTGATCAGCCCTGAAAACGGGTCGTCACCGGCATCTGTATGATCAAAAGCTATAATAGGCCCGGCCACTTGCTATAAAATGTGGTTCCCGATTGCTATCGGGACCACCCACGTTGTTTTGTTGCAAGTCCACTGCGTGTATTTTGCTAAATTCGGACCTGCAATAGCGGCTACCACACCACCCGCAATTACAAATGAAATGGCTTTGCCTTTACTCGCTTTTGGAACTGCATCGGCTGCCGCAAAACGATAATATTGGGCAAATCCCTGATAGCACCCCACCAGCATATTACCAATAACGAATATGGCAAATGAGCGATGAAGGATGCCATAGAATGCCAATAGACCTGCCAGCATACCTATCAGTGTTCCAATCATAAACGCCTTTTTTTGACCCATCTTTTTAATAACAAAAGAAGCAGGTATCATCATCGTGGCAGTGCCTCCCGAAATCATTGCAATAGGTAATGTAGCAAGGCTTTTATCTGTCGCCAATTCAAGCCCTACTATTCCCGATAAGGTCATTACCAATAATAGATGCTGTCTGAAAAAGTGCCTGTGAAGACGAAAGTAGAATTATGTTATTCCATTTGGGTTTATTTTCAATAGTATTATTTTCCATAAAATTATTCAACCAATCTTTTCTAAAAATTTAACTGCTTTATTCAATTCATCTTTGGTCGTGTGCCGCCCGATGCTGAACCTGACCGCTCCGTATGCAACTTCTTCATCCGTTCCCATTGCTTTCAGTACAGGTGAAATAGTTTTATTCCCCGAATGGCAGGCAGAGCCAGTGGATGCACACAATTCAGGTGTGCGGCTTAGTATTTCTGCACCGCTTTTTCCGATAAAACTTATGTTCAACGTATTGGGCAGGCTGTCATGAAAATCGCCGTTCAGTACAACTTTATCGCCAAGGGCGTTTGTAAGCTGTTTGTAGAAATAGCTTTTAAGCGCAAAGTGTGTGTTATGTTGCAAAAACGTTGATGCCAGTTCTGCGGCTTTTCCCAATCCTGCGATATAAGGCACATTTTCTGTTCCCGCCCGCTGGTTCCTTTCCTGTGATGCTCCATGTATGAGCGGCTCAATCGAAATTCCTTTACGGATGTATAACGCCCCTATACCTTTGGGAGCATATAATTTATGCCCCGCAATCGTTAAAAAATCCACCTGCAAATCTTCTACATCTATTTTTACTTTGCCGACAGATTGTGAAGCATCGGAGTGAAAAAGGACGTTTCGCCCTCTGCATATTGCGCCGATTTCTTTTATGGGCTGTATGGTTCCGACTTCATTGTTGGAGTGCATAACAGAAACTAAAATGGTATCTTCTCTTATGGCGTTCTCTACTTCTTTAGCATTTACGGCTCCTTTTTCATTTACAGAAACAAGTGTTACTTCAAATCCTCTTTTTTTCAGAAAATTCAACGGTTCTATGATAGAGGGATGCTCGATGACAGTACTGATAATATGCCTGCCTTTATTTTCAAAAGTAGTAGCCACGCCTTTCAATACGGTATTGTTCGCCTCGCTTCCGCAACCTGTAAAAAATATTTCGTTTTCTTCGGCATGGATAAGATGTGCAACTTGCTTTCTGCCTGTGTTAACGGCATTTTTTGCTTTTGCTCCCAAATCATACGTGTTAGACGGGTTCCCGAAGTTATCTGTTAAAAAAGGGAGCATGGCTTCAAAGACCAGCTTGTCAACGGGTGTGGTGGCATTATAGTCAAGGTATATGCTCATGGCTTAAAATCTTTCATTTTTAAGTATTGGTTTTCTCTGCTGCTATCACGACAAAGCTGCCTTTTCCATAGCCGGATTTTGGCTGTTCGGTTTCTGTATTCGTTGGATAGGTAGGGGTCTGTTGGTATTGAAATTTATCAAAGCCTGCCGATTGCATTAACCCGGTAATTTCTTCTACGGAATGAAAGATGGCGTTTTTGTAAAAGACACTGTTCGCTTTATCTTTCTCGTACAACTGTCCAAGAGGGCTGTTTTTATCAATCATCCCGATAATAAAAATTCCCTTTGGCTTTAATATCCTGTGTACTTCTGAAAAGGCTTTGGGAATGTCCGAAAGGAAACAATCTACTGTGACCATTATTGCAAAATCAAACGTTGCTGTTTCAATAGGCAAATCTTCTGCTATCACTTCAATACCTCTCTGCCTTGCGATGTTTGCCATAGCCTGTGAGGGTTCCACGCCGTATTGTATATTCAACAGCTGTGCAAAACGCCCTGTACCCACACCTATTTCAATGCCTTTCCCATCTTCGGGAATGACCGATTGCAATGCCGATAATTCAGACTGGTACAGGTTGCTATGTCGTTCAAACCATTCGTCATATTCTGCCGAAAACTGATTGTATATATCTGTTGCATTCATCTGTTCAGGATTATATAGAAACCGTAAATAAAACTGCCGTACCTAAAGAGGCAGGCTGACCGTTTCCAAACCTGACCGGAAAGGGAACGATTAGTGAAACTGCATTTTTCCCGCTTACGATTACCTTGGAAATAACAGGTGTGAATGCCGCACCTCCCATTTGTGATACTTATTCTCATGCTGTTATATGATATTTAAAGCCTGTTCCAAATCGGCAATCAGGTCTTCTGCATCTTCAAAGCCAACAGAAAGCCTAATCATTGATGGTGTGATGCCGCGCCTTTGCAGTTCTTCATCGGTAAGCCCATGATGGGTGGTTGTTACAGGCTGTGTACACAGACTTTCTGCACTTCCCAAACTCGGTGCAATGCGGAAAATCTTGAAATTGTCTGCTACCTTGATGGTCTGCTCGTAATCTCCGTCCACTTCAATGGTTATCATCCCGCCGAAACCGCTCATTTGTTTTTTGGCTAATTCATGTCCGGCGAAAGATGATAAGCCAGGATATAATACCCTTTTGATTTTCGGGTGCTTTTCAATTTCGGTGGCTATTCGCAAAGCACTTTCATTTTGACGCTTTACACGTAGTACCAGTGATTTGATGCTTCTTGACAAAATGGATGCTGTTTCAGGTGCGGGCATTTGTCCGAGGTTTTTTCTCCAAGCCCATATTTCGCCAATATGTTGTTTACTTCCCATTACCACGCCTGCCGTAATATCGCTATGACCGCCTAAGTATTTGGTTGCGCTATGTACGACTATATCAGCCCCTAAATGTATAGGTTTTTGATTGACAGGTGTGCCAAACGTATTGTCTATGGCAAGCAATGCACTGTATAGTGTCAGCAAAAAGTGAACCGTTGAGAGCTTAGATTTAAGATAGAGGTTTAATAATTATATTAACCCTGTCTGCGATAAGAGCAGACCTTAAATCTATTGAAATATCACAATCCTTTTACATAATTAATAATCAA
>JAJRQS010000141.1 GCA_024280135.1 Bacteroidota bacterium
ATTAGCTTTAAAGCTACCATTATAGACGCCAGATAGGGCAGGATTAATCTCTAATGGAGAAGCATTAAACTGTGAAAATTGAGCGTCTTGCGCCAAAAGTGCATTTAACGTAAGTGCCAAAAATAAAGTGTAAATGATTCTTTTCATAGTGTTAGACTTGCTAGAAGGCAATTCATTCCCTCCAAAAGTAAGAAAATTCGCGGATATATTTAATGTCTTCATCTATTTATTTATTGTTGTGTCAGGGAATAGCACGACTACGGTTTATCTAATTAAGTTAGTTTGTCCCTTAAAGGTCTCTCTGACACCATTGTCAAATAAGACACTAGCAGTCCAGATATAGGTTCCAGAAGGCATCGGTTTTCCCCTAGAAGTACCGTCCCATCCTTGCTTAGGTTGGTTAGTTACCCCTGAAGTACTCTCGAATATCAATCCGCCCCATCTGTCATATACTCTAAAGAAATTGACTTTCGCTTCATTCTTGGTATGGCACGTGAGGAAGTCATTTATCTCATCATTGTTGGGTGTAAAGGCAGTCGGTACCAAGAATTTTTGGTCACGCTCTATCAGTACATCAATAATATCGGTCGCCATACAACCATTTTCGTCAGTGGCTACGATGCTATACTCTCCGTGATACTTAGGGATGATATTTACTTCATAACAGCCATTGCAAGTTGTTGAGTTGCCAAGTGGATCCACAACTAATACAATAATATCTCCTTGGGCATTGTCCACATCAATACTAATCTCCGTTGCTTCTGCATAATCTAGTTTTAGGTCTGGACCGGCATCTAATGTAAATGCAGGTGGCTGCGTAATGGATACCGTATCGACAAATAAACAATCATGTTCATCTTTGATATAAATTGGATAGGTGCCAGCTAACATCTCATTGAGCACAGGGTCGGCAGAGAATGAATTGTTATTTAAACTATATTCATAAGCTCCAGTACCACCCGTTGCATTGATGGTGATGCTTGCGGTGTTTTCACCAAAACATTTGGGAGTGACTATCTCTGTCAATGCAGAAACTGGACTGGGTTGATTGAGTATGACAGAATCCTCAAGTATGCAATTGTAACCGTCTGTTATCGTAACAGTATAGGTCCCATTCGCTGCATTTGAAATACCGCTTGTAATACTTCCATTCGACCATTGATATGAATAAGGACCGACTCCACCCTCTGTATTGATGGTGGCATGTCCATTACTTTCTCCAAAACAATTAGGGTCTGTTGATTCTAGTTTGCTTATCTTAAATGGTTGAGCTTCTTTAACTTGTATAAAGTTACTTCCAGTACATCCGAGAGCATTTGTTGCCGTTACATAATATAAGTCTCCACCCAAATCTGTCACTTCATTTGTGGTAGCGTGGTGGGCGTTGGCTCCCCATTGAAGGTTGTATGGTCCGGCATTTCCAGTAATGGAAAGTACTTCAACTTTACCGTCATTATTACCTGCACAGGTCACAGGTGTTGCTGCTAATTCTATCTGAATAGGGTCTGGTTGCGTAACCAATATGCTCTGAACGCCCTTACATCCATTAGTTCCTGTAACAGTCACATAGTACGATCTATCTCCAGTCAGGTTTTCTATGGTATTGTCTGTATCGGATTGCCCTAACCATTGGTAGGTGTAATCTGTTAGATTGCTGCTACTACCACCCGTAATACTTGTTACCGTAACACTAGCATTACTTCCTTCATGACAAGTTGGCTCCGTAAAGTCTAAGGTAGGGACAATTTCCTCGTATTCTGTAATGGAAAGAGTAGTTGATTTTTGGCATCCACTATTATCGGTTACGGTCACGGAATAATTGCCTGGCGCTAAGTGATTAGCAATTGCGTTATTTTGATTGTCACTCCATTGGTAATTGTATGGAGTAAAACCACCAGTTGCGATGGCGATGGCTTTGCCATTTTTGGTATAGGCACAAGCTTTAATTGTTTGGTTAGCCGATAGGGATAATGCTGTATTGGGTTGTGTTAAGGAAACTGTATTAGTGGTGGTACATAGGTTTACATCCGTAATAGTTACCGTGTATATGCCACTTGTTTTATTGGATAGGGTTTGAGTCGTTTCGCCTGTATTCCAAAGATATGTATAGGGACCATTTCCACCGCTAGCTTTAACAGTAGTACTTCCATCTGAAGCCCCAAAGCAAGATATGTTTTGAGTGTTTTCAAAGATACTGGTTAATTCTGTTGGTTCCGAAATGGTTACATTTTGCGCAAGCGAACATCCATCTCCGTCTGTTATATTTAGAGTGTAAACTCCGCTATTTAAGTTGCTGATAGTCTGAGTATTCTGCATGGGTGTTGTAAGCCAATTATAAGTAACTGGCGCAGTAGCCCCTCCAGTAACATTAGCTGTGGCAGATCCATTATTTGCCCCGAAGCAAGTGATGTCTGTTGTGGAAATATCAATACCTAAATTCTTTATAGGATCCAATATAAAAACTAATGTGTCCGTACAACCCGCATCATCAGCAGTGATGACAAAGTGATTTCCTGTGGATAGATTGGTGAAACTGCCAGTGGTATTGGCAATATCTCCATCTAAAGTAAATTGAATGGTTGGCGTGCCGTTTGTCGCTGTTACGAGTATCTCGCCGTCATCGATGCCTTGGCAGGCTGGAGCTTTCGTTATGGTATATCCACTCGTCAATAGACAATCCGTAATTTTGAGCTGGATATTAGCGTCACTTCCATCGCATCCTCCTGCGGATAAAGCTTTGACTGAGAAACTAATTTCATCACCTAAAACATATCCATCAAGGGTTTGAGACAGTGCTCCATTAGGCGTAATCCAGTTGGTGTTATTTACTTTGACCAGATAGCCACTCGCATTATCAACTGGCTCCCAAGTAAATACAATCTTTCCATCTTCCGTAGTTGGTTCGTGGATAACAGGAGGTGATAAAGCTTCAATAATTGTAATAGAAATTGTATCTGAATAAGCACAATTGTAATTATCATACACTTCCACAATAAATTCACTAGATTTTGTAGGCGTAACCGAAGGAGTAGGGCAATCCGTACAGGAAAGTCCGTTACCCGTCCAGTGATATCCAATACTGACATCATTCTTAAAAGAAATCCCCCAGTCAATAAATTCTGTAGAGCCTGTATTATTTGCTGTAATATTGATTTTCCAATCCCCATTGATGCTAGCGGCTTGTAATTTTGACCAATCCTCTTTAGGTTTATAGCTTGCGCTGAAAGGAGCAGTGGCGGAAGATAGGGCTTGAGTAGCATTAGGTTCAAAACGGATGTTTTGTTTTGTGCTTAGGTTGATGCCTGTACCCAAAACTATTTTTTTGCCGTCAGGCGATTGGATAGAGACATCATAGCTAGTCGCTTGGGTAGGATTTAGCGTAAACTCTATCGCCTCAATTCTATAATTGACACTCCCTATTTTTCCAGGCTTTACATTGGTGACCGTTAAATTGTCCTGAAATGTACCCGTAAATGCCTTGTCGATTACATTTTTATAGCCCAATACATCTATTTGGCTCTTATCAAAGCTTGCATCATATGTAATGCTTTGGCCTGGACAAATTGCGGTATCCCTTAACTCCATCTTGAAGTCACCACAATCGTAGCATAATGGTGATGTAGGAGGTAGGACATTGACGGCAAATTGAGTATCGACTTTACAGCCAAAATCATTCGTCACTTCTAATTGAAAATACTTCTTTCCAGCGGTATTAGAACGGATGTTAATATTGTCTCCATTATTAGAGGTAACTAATGTATTATCAGTCCATTGTATGTCTTCTATTGAAGGAGTATATGTTTCTCCTTCAGGATATAAACTTTCGTCAAATTCCAATCCCCACGCAAAAATAAACCCATTATCACTAGCCCAAGAATCTATCACATCTAGCTTCCAATTCCCATTTAGAGGGCAGCCTTCTAATTGGCTAAACGGTTCTGTGGGTTGATATACCCCAGCCGGTAAAGTACTG
Source organism: Bacteroidota bacterium (assembly GCA_024280135.1). Taxonomy (GTDB): domain Bacteria; phylum Bacteroidota; class Bacteroidia; order Chitinophagales; family Saprospiraceae; genus HyVt-613. The sequence continues at coordinate 3,974 of JAJRQS010000141.1, forward strand.
GGTAAATGTTGGTTGATGTATTCAATCCAGTTTGGATTTGAGGCATTAGATTTCCATTCGTATTTGTATCCAATACCAGGGACAGGACTAGCTAAACCTTCATCTAGCTCATTAGGTTCTCCTAAGAAAACTTCTCCACCTGTATTTCCGGGATGATGCACCAATACTGCCTTTTGACCATTTGGGCATTCTATGGAAATTTCAATATCTCTTAGCCAAGAATGCTCCATGTTGACAAATATGTTCTTTAGATCATTTTCATTTTGAAGCGTTTGACCCGGATTAAATTCATTGTAGAATATATTGGACACATAGGAAGCTCCTGTTCCATCTGGTAATGCCAATGAATCAGAAAGTGATTTCACCATACTAAAGGCGCTACCGGGTTGTGTTATTTGAATATCTCCTTCTCCTTCATTTGCGGAAGCAGAAAGATTTAAAGTTTGGTTAGCGCATAGATCAGGTATAAGGTTAGACACTGTTGAGAATGTTGGTTTTTCTGCTACGCGCATATTTAGATCGATACTGTTGGTGCTTTCGCAGCCGTATTGATCGGTGACAGTTAATGATACACTGTTTCCTCCTCCTTCCGGAAAATCATAGCTAACTTGTTGACCTTGAAGCGTAACGCCATTCCCAAAACTCCAAGTAAACGTACTGTTATTTATGGATTGGTGGTAGTTTTGGTCGTTATTAGGAAATAAAGCTGTTGCATTTAATGCTACTTCAGTGCCTACACAGATATCAATATGATTGTTAATGACTGCTGGAGTAGAATTAGTTAATTGAGCTTTTATCTCTTGACAATTAGGAGAGCAACTAATATCTGCCTTCCATCCATCTGCTTCTTGGTAAGCATTGGAGACAAATACAGTTGTCAAACAGCCCGTTTGTTTAGTTGCTTGAATGATGAATTCGTCATTTTGAAAATTATTAGAGCAGGCAATTAATGGCTCGTTAGTGGAAGTACCATCATAAAAGCAAAGAATATCACCAGGTCTGAAATCTGCTTCTGTAAAACTTAGCCGAATATTACCTCCTTGAGTGCCTGGGCAAATAGTGAAGGTTAAATCTTCATTGGCGCCGTATCCACCGCTTTCCATGCCAGAATCAGTAAAGGTTCCGGAACAAGTGTTAATTGACCCATTTGAAATAGGAATAATCTGTGCTGAAGCAGCGACAGACCAGATAAGTATAAGACTTACAAAATACAGTTTTCTCATAGCGTTAAATTTATACGCTAGGCTCGAAAGCCCAAAGTTGATTTTTGTTCTGTATCCCTTTCGAGGAGGTACAAGCACATTTATTTTACAGGTATTTGTGTAAGTTGAGGTTGTGTTCTGGTAGAGATAGCGTTGTTCGTAGAATGAAAAGACAATATTAATGCCAAGGAATAGATAGCGTACTGTAGCCTTTCAATATATTAAACGACTATGTTTTGCTGCTTGATACTAGGAAGTTAATGTATAAGGAAAAGTTATATTGTGTAAAAGAGATTTTTGAAAAACTAACTTTTTAGAGTGATGCTTGTCATTCAATGAGGTTTTAATTGTCATTGTTTTGGCTAGATTTTGTATTTACCTTTGTGCTATAGGAAAGAGGAAACAAATTTAGTCATTTGGTTTATCTTTTTTGTAGACTGTTCGATTTTTTGGGTTGGGTTAGCTTCAATGGAGGCTAACCCTTCTTTTTTTATTTGATCTATCTTCATAGATAGCTATTTCTGACCCCAACCTCGATAGTGGGCGAGTTAAAATTAAAATAGGTTGAGTTGGAAATTTTTATTCTATACGGTCTAGATGAAATACATTGTCATCTGTAATAAATCCAATGATGCCTTTTTCTTTTGTATAAAAAACTTGCTTCCCATCAAATGAGTCTGTCTCATAGACCTCTTGAAATTCGATTCCATTTAAGTTTTTAATTCCGATGGGTGTTAGAGGAAATTGAATGTTAAATTCTTTTTCTTCGTGAGTATCTGTGAATCTCACATCAGTGACTATTTCTCCACGACCAATAGAGCCGACTCCCATTACGTCAATGGTGAGTTGGTCAAAAAATAGTTCTTTTTCTGGTCGCAAGATATTTGTGGATAATAATAAGCTCATGGAGAAATCGGGTGCTTTGGAGAAAAAGACAATATTTTTGGTTTCTCCTTCAAAATAATCATACGAGGACTGCCCGTCAAATTTGACTTCTGTACAATTTTTATAGACAGCAATTTTATTGATCTCAGATTGGACACCATTTTGCGAAGTAAAAACAAGTTCTTTTCCTGTATTATCTTTAAATACTAACTTTGGATTGGCTTTATATGGAAAGAAGCGCAAACTTTTTTCCGTAAGGGGCTTGTTGCCTATTTTGGAATCTGGCGGACATTCTTTTCGGCAAGACGCAGAGGATAAAAGGCTAATGATGGTGAAAATAAAGAGTATGTCTTTCATCTGAGTTGAGTTTAGTTGATACAAAAATGCTTGTACGAGACAATGCAAATATAACGAAACATTGCTTAAAATTTGCATCTAATACAATGTTAATCAAGTGAGTAGGAAGAAATAAGCATCTTTTTTTCTTTTCCGCTACCTTTGCATCGGCTTTTTATGATTTGACGTTTAATCGAGCAACTTTTTACCGCTCACTTGCGTAAAATTTAAGGATAAGCGAAAACGTTCGCCCCCCATTTTTTTTTGCGAAATTTAACTATTTAAAAATGAAACGAGTATTAATTACCGGTGCAGCCGGATTTTTAGGATCCCATTTGTGCGATCGGTTTATGAAAGAAGGGTACCATGTTATCGGAATGGATAATTTGGTCACTGGTAACATGGACAATTTATCACATCTTTTTCCAGAAAAGGAATTTGAATTTTACTTTCATGATGTTAGTAAATTTGTACACATTCCAGGAGAACTAGATTATATTTTACACTTTGCTTCTCCTGCAAGTCCGATAGAATACCTAAAGATGCCTATTCAGACATTGAAGGTAGGTTCGTTGGGAACGCATAACTTATTGGGTTTGGCGAAAGCAAAAAATGCTCGTTTTTTAATCGCTTCTACTTCCGAGGTATATGGAGATCCATTGGTGCATCCACAGACAGAAGATTACTGGGGTAATGTGAATCCTATTGGACCACGTGGTGTATATGATGAAGCGAAACGTTTTCAAGAGGCTATCACAATGGCTTACCACACTTATCATGGTGTAGAAACTAGAATCGTACGTATTTTTAATACTTATGGGCCTAGAATGCAAGTGAATGACGGACGTGTACTGCCTGCTTTCTTTTCGCAAGCGATTAGAGGAGAGGGACTGACAATATTTGGTGACGGGTCTCAGACTCGCTCATTCTGTTATGTTGATGACCTAGTAGAAGGTATCTATCGTTTGTTATTGAGTGATTATCATTTACCAGTTAATATGGGTAATACCTCAGAAATTACGATGAATCAGTTTGCGGATGAAGTATTGGCATTAGTCGGTAATCCAAAAGCAAGAAAAATCAACAAGCCACTTCCTGAAGATGATCCTAAGAGAAGACGACCAAATATTTCATTAGCAAAGAAAATCTTAGATTGGGAGCCAAAGGTACCTAGAGCAGAGGGTTTGGCAGAGACATTGAAGTATTTCAGAACAGTCGTAAAAGTAGATTAATATGTCTTTTCAGAAAAATATTCTTATCACGGGTGGGGCGGGTTTTATTGGCTCTCACTTAGTGCGTCTTTTTGTGAATAAGTACCCCGATTATCGCATCATTAATATGGATGCTTTGACTTATGCGGGTAATTTAGAAAACCTGAAAGACGTTGAAAATAAAGCTAACTACGTTTTTGAAAGAGCTGATATCACGAAATCTGAAGAAGTGATGGCTATTCTTAAAAAGTATGACGTGGATAGCGTGATACATCTAGCAGCTGAATCTCATGTCGATAGATCTATTTCTAACCCGATGGAGTTTGTGGAAACAAATGTTATAGGGACAGTGGTGCTTTTGAATGCTGCTAAGACTTTTTGGAAGGATTTAGAAGGTAAATTATTTTACCATGTTAGTACAGATGAAGTATATGGCACACTAGGTGCTACGGGTTTGTTTAAGGAGACAACTTCTTATGATCCGAGGTCACCTTATTCTGCTTCCAAAGCAAGTAGTGATCACTTTGTAAGGGCATATTTTCATACTTATGATATGCCTATCGTGATTTCAAACTGTTCAAATAACTATGGCCCGTTTCAGTTTCCTGAAAAGTTATTGCCTTTGTTTATC
>JAJRQS010000142.1 GCA_024280135.1 Bacteroidota bacterium
TCTTTTCTTAATTCTAGTTATACACCCAAGCGACCTGGGGGAACATTATCAGGAAAAGTTGGTGACTGCAAAGATGTCGCTACTTTAATGATCAGTATGTTACGAGAAGTGGGTATTCCTTCTTGGTATGTGTTGGTGCGCAGTGGTAGCTATACAGAAAAGACACCGATGCCGACCATCTCTGCATTTAACCATGTGATTGTTGGGTATCAATTAAAAGAAGGCCCTATTCGATATTTGGATTTAACAACAGATTATTTCCCCCACTATGTATTGCCTGAATCTGATGCACGTGCATGGGCTTTGTTAATCAAGGACGGAGAGAAAGGAATTTTTCGATTGCCAGACCAGACGATAAGTGAAGAAAAGAGTCGTTTTGATATTAATATTAAGGCGGAGATTTTAGAAGACCGAAGTCTTGAAATGGATGTACAATATACGGGCTTTGGGGTTTTGGGTGGCGTGCTGAGAGAATCGTTAAATCGGGTGAGCACTATTGATGATCGCAAAAGATTTTTGACCACTTATTTTGCAGAAGGGGTATTTGACCATTTAATTTTAAAAGATTTTGGTTTTCAGAATTTACAAAATATTACAGCACCTCTTTTGGGACAGATGCAATTGAAAGCATATAACCACGTAGAGAGAGTGAGTGATTTTTTTATTGTTCAGATTCCTATGTTAAAAGGGGTCACGACTCGCCCCGCACTCTTTTCTCAAAAACGTTATAACAATTTAGATTTGAGCCAGCTTTTTGAGTTGACGCCAACCTATCAACGCATCGAGTTAAAGCTTTTGTCCAAGTGGAAGTTGATGAGTTTGCCGAAAAATATCGTGATTGATAATGAGTTTGGACATTACGAATTATCCTTTGAGCACATGACTGATGGCGTATTAATCAAAAGAGCTTTAAAGTTCAAAAATCGCCTAGTAAAACAGGAAGATTATGATGCCTTTAAAGCATTTTATCTTCAAATACTGGATGCCGACAGAATGAAGCTTGGACTACGTACTCAATTCTGATATGAATTTAATGTTGAGAAGTAAATCGAGCAGCTATTTTATGTTGAAACCATAAGACAGGCTGTGCACGTTTGTCCATCATTTTGGAGTCACAATTAAAAAATTGTTGGTATTCAAAAATATTAGAGCCAAATCTATTTATCAAGTTTTGAATGCGACTTTCTGCAAGGACAAAATTATTTTGTGCATAGCCAACCACCCAAGAACGATAAGCTTCATCGTGCCACTCTAGTAATTCTAATAGGAACAAATCGTCTGTATAATTCGACATGAAATTTCGCGCAAGCAACCCATGACAATGTTTATCATCTAACCGATGCTCCTGATATTTAAAAGTATCATGTACGATAGCAGCTAAACGTAAGCGTTTTTTCCTTTCGGAGTTTTGCACTAACCGATCAATGTTTTTTAATACATGAACGACATGCGTGCCTACATTTTTTTCAGGATGCCCGATGGCTGGAACGCTCCACTGAAAGCCAGCTATTACTTCTGGATGCGCTAGTATTTTTGCTTCCAAATTGGTTTGGGGAATAATTTGCCATGGATGAAATGTCCTATTATTAGTCATGAATGACTTAGTTTAGTATGTTTTGAGATCTGGGAAGGATATTTCTTATCATAGCTTTCGCAAAAATGTAGCCAAAAGTACTATCTTTAGTCTAATTATTTGTCGGCTGCCCTTTAGCATAGACACTTTATTGTTATTCCAGCCGTTTATCTATAAAAACAAGAAAGATGTATAAACACAGAATCTCTTTGCTTGCCCTGATGCTTTTAGTAGCTATTGGTCTGCAAGCTCAAACCATTGTCGGCACTTGGAGAACCATCGACGACAAAACATTAGAGGCTAAATCTTACATTACCCTCTACGAAGAAGACGGCAAAATCTTTGGAAAAGTAACCAAATTACTTCTAAGAGATCCCAAAACAACAGTCTGTGACCTGTGTCCGGATGAGCGAAAAGGGCAACTCGTGATGGGTATGGTTTTATTAAAGAACTTGAAAAAAAGCGGCTCTACGTGGAAAGGCGGCAAGATCTTAGACCCAAACAACGGTAAAATCTATTCATGCAAGGCCTGGTTAGATGACGCTAACTCAGATAAACTGCATCTAAGGGGTTACATTGGTCCTTTTTATAGAACGCAGACTTGGTATAGAGTGGAGTAGAACTTTTCTTCGCTTACGCAAAATAAAAACAAGCTTCAACAGTCCCGTTGAAGCTTGTTTTGTTTCAAGCTTTTAACTACTTTTGCAATCCATTTAAAATATAAATAAATATCATATGTCCACCTCTTACGAACAAATAAACGAACTAAACGAAGAAATAGCTCAGGAGTATAGACACATTGACGCGATATATAATGAAACTAAAAAAGTCATTGTAGGGCAAGAACGAATGATAGAACGGTTGTTGATTGGTTTGTTGACGAAAGGGCATATTCTATTAGAAGGGCTGCCAGGTCTAGCAAAGACGTTAGCGGTCAGTACTTTATCAAAGGTCATTCAAGCGGATTTTCAAAGAATTCAGTTTACACCAGACCTCTTGCCATCAGATGTGACTGGTACCATGATATACAATCCAGGAACACAAGAGTTTAAAGTAAGCAAAGGACCCATTTTTTCCAACTTTGTCCTTGCGGACGAAATCAATCGGGCACCTGCGAAAGTTCAAAGTGCATTATTGGAAGCCATGCAGGAAAGGCAAGTAACCATCGGCGGTCAAACCTTTAAACTAGAAGAACCTTTTTTAGTGATGGCCACCCA
>JAJRQS010000143.1 GCA_024280135.1 Bacteroidota bacterium
TCCAAGAATTATTTGGCAAACCCACTATAAAGTAATTGATAGAGCAAATGCGGTGATAGCAGCTGCAGAGAAGATGGAAGGCATAGACGAAGCTAAGAGAAATGAATTCATTGCTGTTGGAAAAGCTTTTAGAGCCAATTCCCTTTTTGTTCTTTGGAGGATGTTTAATAATGTATTTATAAGAACAACGCCAGCGACACCAGATAATGCTTTTGATGTAATTGAAAAGCCTTCCACTAAGGAAGAAATTTTAAATATGATAAACAGTGATTTAGATGCTGGGATTGAACATCTTGAATGGACAGCAGAGCCAGGAAGGATGACAAAGGCAATTTGCCATCATCTCAAAGCAAAAGTAGCCCTTTGGCAGGAGGAATGGAAAGTAGCTGCCGACAATGCGGATGCCGTTATTAATAGTGGCTTTTACGAGTTAATGGACGCTCCGGCAAAAGTATTTGCTGGGGATAGAAACCATAAAGAATCTTTGTTTGTCATGCAGCTAGATGAATCTGCAGCTGGTGGAGGAAGACCTCATTTTATGGGAATGAATTTTCAAGTAGCGTATCAGAGAGTTCAGGGTGCAAAATTTAGTGCAGATCAAGGAGGTCGTGGGTTTTCGTTCATGTACCCGAATGACTACCTTTTGGATATGTTTGACCCTGAAGATACGCGGTTGACTTCGTATTTTAGAACAAAGTATTACTATAACGATCCTGATAATTTACCAGATGGTGTGGAATTAGGGGATCAGATTATCATTCCCAAAACAGGACCAACTAGAGATAAATACTATGCATACATACATCCAGCTTGTATGAAGTATTATGATGATGAAATACCACCAGATGCCGCTTTGTCTTACAAAAACATAATTGTCTATAGGCTTGCGGAAACGCACTTAATTGCTGCTGAGGCGTACATGAATTTGATGAATCAAAATATGGCTGTAAAGCGAATTAGTCCGCTTCAAATAAGAGCAGGCGTTGAACCTATTTTTAGCGTAAGCCCGTTGGCTATTTTAAAAGAGCGCGCCAGAGAATTAGCTTTCGAAGGACATCGATGGTATTATCTCAAGAGAACAGGGCAATTGCTTTATCAAATTCAGCACTTTGCGGGGGATGATGATTTCAAAAATGAAGCTCGGGGAAATATTCAAGATTACATGATTAATTTACCGATTCCTCAGTCCGAATTAGATTTATTAGGTCCGAATTACCCACAAAACGAAGGGTACTAGGACTAGTAACTAAGAGTCTACATGAACTAGTTTTGTGTGGTTCTTTAAATACATTCACTTTTTTCACAAAAATCAATTATTATGAATTTCAAACATTTACTATTTTTGGTCTTACTGTTTAGCTCGACTTTCTTGCTAGCACAGACCTACACGCTAGCCGACTGGGAAACTGAAGCGACTAGCCTAGAAATTGGCTCTTTTGCCAATGGCGTAGCTGACGCAGATTACGACCACTTTGTTGCAAACCCAAGTATGACGGGTGTGAATACAAGTGCCAAGGTGTTGACATGGAAGAAAAATCAAGATGCAGCTTCTTGGGGTGGTGGTTTTGGTTTTATTGATGAGCCTGTAGTCGATTTTTCGGGTACTTCTGCGATTATGACAATCAAGGTGTATGCGGATCATGCTTGTAACTTCTTATTGAAATTAGAGGGCGGTACGGTTGTTAACAAAGTTTCTTTGTTGGGCGAATACACCACTCCTAATGAATGGGTAACCTTAACTTACGATTTCTCTGTAGCAGATGCAGCTGGAAATGTTGGATTGGGGAATAAATTTACAAAAATTGCCTTCTTTCCTGAGTATCAAGTTGTTCCAACTGCTGAAACTCAGTACTGGATTGATGACTTGACTCTTCAAGAAACTTTAGAGCCTAAGTTATTATTTGATTTTGAAACAGACGACTTTACGGATTTCTTTACTTTTGGTAACGGGGGAAATGATCCTTACGGTATTGTGGATAATCCAAATACTTCGGGCATCAATACAAGTGCTAAAGTACGTAAGTTTTGTAAGGTAACAGATGCGGCTACTTATGGTGGTTATGGTTTTTCTGTTGATACTTTGGATTTTACAGGTGACAAAGCTACGGTATGTTTTAAAGTACTTTCAGATAAGGCTCAAATAATTAGAATGAAGCTTTTTGAAAGCCCTACTGCTGGTGCAGAACCAAGAGTTGAAGTGGCTTATACGACACCTGGAGAATGGCAGGAACTATGTTTTAATTTTGCTTCTGGTTTGGACGCTAAAACAGGAGAAGCTTTAGATGTATTGGGTCACCAATTCTTTAAAGTTGCGATTTATCCTGATTACCCGACTGTACCTACAGCGGATGAATGTATGTATTTTGATGACTTTAAATCCATCACAAATGGTTTTGGTGCACAACTTTTAATTAAGGATGCTATCTCACAAAATGGGGATTTATCTACTTTTAAAGGATATGTGGATGCTGCGGATCTATGGAATATTGTTAATCAACAAGGAGCAAGTGTTTTTGCTCCAACGAATGCAGCTTTTGCAGCTCTTTCTGCTGCAGAGTTGGCTGAATTTGATGAAGCATACGGTCGTGCAAATATGATCTTCCACCATGTTAGTTTTGATTCTATTCCTGTGTCAGCTTTGACGGATGGTGCTTCCTTTATCATGAGAAATGGTCAAGACGCTACTATTGCTGGAACGGCTATCAATGGTGCTAATGTTTCTGCAACGGAAGTTGCTGTAAATGGTTTTGTGCACACAGTTGATGCAGTATTTCCGAAGGCAGGTGATCCTGAGACTTATATGCTAGCTGACTATGAGTCGGCTGATTTGTCTCCAAGTTGGAAACAGTTTGGTACAAATGCTAATTTACCTAACCTTTTTGTTGTGGATAATCCTTTGGCTGAAGGTGTAAATCAGAGTGCTAAAGTGTTACTTTATAAAAAGTATCCAGCTTCTGAAGTTTGGCAAGGTGCATTTACGGAGCCTGAAAGACCTTTGTCATTTATCAATGAAATTAAATTTGTGTGTGCAGATTTTTATTCGGATAAGCCTGCTTCTAATTTTAGACTTAAGTTTGAGAAGAACTTAACACCTACGGATCCTCCTGCTAAAGATCCTAGATATGAAGAGCAAGGTGTTGAAGGTGTATGGAAGACATTATGTTATGATGCAACCCAGCCATCTATTTTGGATGATAATCCTGTAGCATCTCCAAATATCTATCAGCGTCTAACGATATTCTTAGATTATAAGAATCCGGATGTACCTACAGATACAGTAAAGTATTATATTGATAATATTAGATTGTCTAAAAATAAAATCGTGAGCACAGATAATATTTCTAACTTAGAAAATTTCAAAATGTCTCCGAACCCAACTTCTGACTATTTGAATATCAGTACTGATACACCTATTAAATCAGCTACGATTTATGATGTAACAGGTAGAATAATGATGTCTGCACAAGATCCAGTCAATAATGATATTGATGTAAGAAATCTTGAAACAGGTATGTACTTCGTTAAATTCATCGGGTTTAACGGACAGTTACAAGGATCAATTAGGTTTGTGAAACAATAATTGAATGTAGAGTTTTGGTGCCTGCCAATGTCAGTTGGCAGGCACTTTTTTTGTCCTTTTTAATTTTTCGATGATGAGATTGTCCTTTTTTATTTCTTTTTTGCTCCTTTTGGGTGTGAATTCGTTTGCACAAAAAACAAATAGTATTTTTGATGCTCCATTGACCAATATTGATAATAGATCTTCTCTTTCGCTAAATGGGAAATGGCACTATATTATGGACCCTTATGAAACTGGATATTATAACTATCGACATGACGCCTATGATGCTAGTGATAAATTAAAAAATAATAGAGCAGCCTATTATAATCACGCAAAGGCAAAAGATAAATTTGATAGAGTAGAGTATGACTTTGATAATTCTCCAACCTTGCTCGTTCCTGGAGACTGGAATTCTCAAGAAGAAAAACTATTATATTACGAAGGCACGATTTGGTACAAAAAATCTTTTCCTTATACAAAAAAGAAAAATACTAGACAATTTTTACACTTTGGTGCAGTAAATTACATTGCGGAAGTATATTTGAATGGACAAAAACTAGGAGTGCATGAAGGAGGTTTTACCCCTTTCTATTTTGAAATAACAGATATCCTAAAAGAGAAAGATAATTTTGTAGTGGTAAAAGTAGATAATACTAGATTTAAAGAAGCTGTTCCGACGACCAATACGGATTGGTGGAATTATGGTGGGATTACACGTGATGTCCAAATAGTAGAAGTTCCCCATAATTATATTCAAGATTACACTCTTCAACTCAACCCAAAAAACAAAAAAGAAATAAATGGTTTTGTACAGATTGCACCTAAGTATTTTTCAAAGCAAAAGGCATCTCTACCGCCAGCAACAAAAGTGACGATTTCAATCCCAGAATTAAAAATAGCTAAGACGGTTTCCGTTGCTTATAATTTCAATGGGCCAAACCAATCAGCATTTAAACTGAAAAGTAGAAAAATACAATATTGGTCTCCTGAAAGCCCTAAATTGTATGAGGTGTTATTCATTATGGGTAAAGATACTTTAAAAGACCAAATAGGTTTTAGGACAATAGAATCCAAAAACGCACAAATTTTATTGAATGGGAAGTCTGTCTTTTTGAGAGGTATTTGTATGCATGAAGAAAATACCGTTCGAGGAAGAAGAGCTTTTTCGGAAGAAGATGCTATCGTAGCATTGCATCAAGCCAAAGAGCTAAATTGTAATTTTATGCGGTTAGCTCACTACCCACACAATGAAAATATAATTCGATTAGCAGATAAATTAGGTATGTTGATTTGGGAAGAAACACCTGTTTATTGGACAATAGATTTTACAAATAAGAAGGTTTTGGCGAAAGCAAAAAAACAACTACAAGAAGTTATTCTAAGAGATAAAAATAGAGCAAGTGTTGTTATCTGGTCCGTCTCGAACGAAACTCCGCAAGGAGAGGCAAGAAATATTTTTCTGACGGATTTAATAAATACTGTCAGAAAAGCTGATGATACTCGATTGGTGAGTGCAGCCCTCCAACACGTATCCAAAAATGGCTTCAATATCATTGATGACCCAATGGCTAATATCGTAGATATTATTGCTTTTAATCAGTATATCGGTTGGTATGGCGGAAGACCTGTCAATATCCCCAAAGAGAAATGGGCTTTTGACCAAGGTAAACCCGTGATAGTGAGCGAGTTTGGGGCTGGAGCATTGGGTGGATATTATGCGGATAGAGATACCCGCTGGACAGAAGAGTATCAGGAATATCTATATGCACAAACGATTAAGATGTTAAAAAAAATGCCTAATCTTGCAGGAATTTCTCCTTGGATTTTAGCTGATTTTAGATCGCCCAAAAGAAATCTACCAAAGATCCAAGATGGTTGGAATCGAAAAGGTCTCATTTCCAATACAGGAAATAGAAAGAAAGCTTTTTACGTGTTACAAAGGTATTATCAAGAAATTAAAAATCAAAAATGAATAAAATTCGATTAATTGCCGTGCTTTTTTTTGCGACCATTATTTTTAATGCTTGTACAAAACAAACTCAGAAGACCGTTGTAAATAAAACGAATAAAGAAATAGAAACGCCCATTTCCCGAAAGGTGAAAACTTTATTAAAGAAAATGACTTTGAAAGATAAGGTGGGCGAAATGACTCAACTTTCTTTGGATATGTTATGTGTGGGTAAGCCATATAGTATTAAAGATCCGCTAACGTTTGATCCTGTAAAAATAAAGAAAGCACTTTTAGAATATCGGGTTGGTTCTATCCTTAATAATGCTGGACATGCTCGTCCACCTAAAGAATGGAATAAAATTATTTCTGGAATCCAAGAAGTTGCCATGCAAAAGGAAACCGGTATTCCTGTATTGTATGGGATAGATGCTATCCATGGAGGTAATTATTCAGTAGGGGCGACTTTGTATCCACAACAAATTGGCTTGGCGGCTACCTGGAATAGAAGCCTAGTAAAAGAATTGGCGGCGATTTCGGCTTATGAAACAAGAGCTTGCTCATTACCTTGGGCGTTTGCACCAGTCTTGGATGTCGGGAGAGATAGAAGGTGGTCTCGTTTTTGGGAAACCTTTGGAGAAGATACTTATTTAGTGTCAGAAATGGGGCGAGCAACTTTTGAAGGGGCTCAAGGGGATGATGTTAGTGACCCAGAGAAAGTGATTGCATGCATGAAGCATTTTGTAGGATATAGTATGCCCCTTACGGGAAAAGACAGAACCTCCTCTTGGTTACCCGAGCGACAATTAAGAGAATATTTCTTACCGCCGTTTCAGGCAGCTGTTAATGCAGGAGCTAAAACAATAATGATTAATTCTGGTGATGTAAATGGCATTCCTGGTCATGTCAATTCCTGGCTATTGAAAGATGTGTTACGTCAGGAATTAGGCTTTAAAGGGATCGCTGTGACAGACTGGGAGGATATTCACTATTTGGTGAGCAGACATCATGTCGCGGAGAATTACAAAGACGCAATTGCGATGTCCATAAATGCAGGTATTGATATGAGTATGGTTCCGCTGGATTTAGATTTTCCTAGATTGCTCAAGGAATTAGTCGAAGAGGGAAAAGTTCCAATGGCTAGAATAGATGAAGCCGTAACTAGGATTTTGACGGTAAAATATGAGTTAGGTCTTTTCAAAGAGCCTACTACGACAAAGCACCAGTACCCTGATTTTGGTTCAAAGAAATTTCGACAAAAGGCATTACAAGCTGCATTGGAAAGTATGACCTTACTCAAAAATGATAAAGGGTTGTTACCGATTTCTAAAAAATCAAAAATACTCATAACGGGCCCGACTGCCCATTCGTTGAATGCCATGAATGGTAGCTGGACTGGAACCTGGCAGGGTGTGGATCCCAATTGGAATACCAAAGGGAAGTTGACGGTGTTAGAAGCTATGCAACAAGAATTTGGTAAGGAAAATATCGACTACGTTCCTGGAGTTGCAATTGACACAATTATTAATATTAAGCAAGCAGTTAAAGCAGCCAAATCTGCGGATGTAGCTGTAATATGTATTGGTGAATTTCCTTACGTAGAAAAACCTGGAGATATTGATGATTTGACGTTACCGAAAGCACAATTACAATTAGTCAAAGAAATGGCTTCGACGGGTACGCCTATTGTTTTAGTTTTGATAGAAGGTCGTCCCAGAATAATACAAGAAATTGAGCCGCTAGCCAATAGTGTTTTGATGGCTTATCTTCCTGCTAATGAAGGCGGTATTGCTATTGCAAGAACACTTTCGGGAACAAATAATCCATCAGGAAGATTACCTTTTACCTATCCTAAGTACCCGAATGATTTAGTGGCTTATGACTATCGAGGAACAGACAAAGCAGATCGATATTTTGGGCACAATGCAATCCAACCGCAATGGGCGTTTGGGCATGGGTTGAGTTATACAATAGTTGAGTATTCAGACATAGCAGTAGAGTCAAAAAATATTGCAATGAACGGGGCTATTACGGTTTCTGTCCTAGTAAAGAATTCGGGTACAGTCCCTATTACCGAA
>JAJRQS010000144.1 GCA_024280135.1 Bacteroidota bacterium
CATAAACGCGACCGAAGGGAGCATATAAACGCGACCGAAGGGAGCATATAAACGCGACCAAAGGAGCATATAAACGCGACCGAAGGAAGCATATAAACGCGACCGAAGGAGCATATAAACGCGACCGCAGGGAGCATATAAACGCGACCGAAGGAGCATATAAACGCGACCGCAGGGAGCCTAATAAACCACCAACTGAATAGTATCCAAATTCAATCGAGTCCTCAAATACCTAGCAAGTTTCTTTTCTCTAGTTTTGGAAAGTCGTTTTTTTGTTTTTAAGATAGCCATAGGGATAGTATCTGAGCCTGAAGTATTGGCTTTAATGACGACATCATAGCCAAATTCTGTTACTTCAGGATACTCGATATTTAATTCTTTAAAAACTTGATAAATAGGCTTATCTTTTGACTTAGATAATTCAAGAATCTTGTCTTCTAGCTTTCGAATAGTTTGATTTTTATTTTCAATGAGCGTGTCATTTCTGATGAAAAGATCTTCTAGAATTTGGGAACGAAGATTTTTATTTAAATCTGCCACATCGTTTTTATCATTGAATTGGCGAATTTTCAGTTGCGTATTATTTGCAAGCCCAAAGTGCTTCATTTTGTCTTGGAGATCAGCTTGTCGGTCTTGTGTCAAATACTCCCCCATCAAGGTCACTTCAATGTAAGAAGTATCTTTATTGAAGACTGGACTATACTTGACAACAGCGATGTTATCATCGGCAAAAACTTCATCCATATAAGCCTTAGCTTGCTGCGTAAACACAGCCTCTTGGATGACACTAATGGCCACATAGATACTAGGGATCATTGTTACCAAAACTAAGGCTACGATGGCCATTCTAGCATTCTTTTCAGTCTTTTCGTCTATATACGATTTTTTAGGAAACTTCAAATACCGAACCACTATCATCGTCGTAATCGAGATAAAAATACTATTGATAAAAAATAAATACATTGCCCCCGCAAAGAAATCCCATTGCCCACTAGCTAAACCATATCCTGCAGTACATAGTGGCGGCATTAACGCCGTGGCAATCGCTACGCCTGGAATGGCATTAGAATACCCTTCACGGGTACTGACTATGATGCCAATAAATCCACCAAAGGTGGCAATTAAAACATCAAAAATCGTGGGACGAGTCCGGGCAAATAACTCAGATTGAGCTTCTTGTAAAGGGGTCAGCCAAAAGTATATGGCGGAAGCTATTATAGAAATAACCACTGCAATCGCAAGATTGCGCATGGCCATTCGAAAAAGACCAATATCATTTGAGCCCAATGCCAAACCTATTCCTAAAATGGGGCCCATCAAAGGAGAAATCAACATTGCACCGATGACGACTGCTGTAGAATTAACATTCAACCCAACAGAACAAATCAACATCGCAAATATCAATGTCCAAAGATTCGCTCCGCGGTAGGGAACCCCTGCTTTTATATCATCTGAGGCCCCTTTCCAATCAGTATCATCATGGATATTGAAAATATCCTTTATGTAGGCCGTAAAATTTTGCCAAACGGTCGAAAATTGCATATTTTGATTATTTGTTTGAGCAAAAGTACTAAAATAATTAAACCTCGAAGTTTAGAAATCTCGAAGTATGTATCACATATAGCATAGGTTTTGATTTTTTATCGCAAAATAATAGTTGTCTTCTTTATTATATATCCCCCACCCCCATTTAAAAGGGTTTCTTACATAATTCACCTCCTTACTTTAGAAGAGGAAATTCCAATTAGTTTATAGCCTTCGTCTGTTTTTAAAAAACTAAACTCCTCTTGGTATTTATCTATATTATCATTTTTATTGATAAGGATAGAGAAAGTGGGATACTTTACTGATAAGTTGGAGCCACAATCATCAAAATACTTTTCAAATATTGGCTCAGAAAAAGCGTACTTATCCAATGTTGTAGGCAGAATCCAATATTCAGATGTATTCTGCTGCAAAGTTATAAATGTCTCCGCTAGGTATTGGCTGTTCTTTTGAATCAACTCTTCAGATGGCAACTTTCTAGCACCTATTTGAACTTCCCTGCTGTTATAAAAATAAAGGATCGGAAAAGTGTGCGCTGTTAGGAACTGCTCTGGTTGCACATTACTTTCTAACGTTTTGGCAAAGTCATTAAAAAACCAGTGGGTGAAGAGCAATTGATTATCCGTAAAACTATAAACATGACCTTCCCCTTTGATTATTTGCTGAAAAGGAGAATCCGTAGTATCATCCATTTTCATAGAATAGTAGTCAATGGATACGAAAGGCTTAAAGTCTTTAATCAAAATATGATGCTCTTTGTCTATCAATAGGGTTTGTCCACCTTTCCACTCCCAATACTGAAAAGGTTCGCTTTCGCTAAATAAATGACCATCTAGGCAAATTCTTTGGGCATCTTTTATCACGACTGCGACATTATTCCGAAAGGGAAAAACTTCTGAATAGATAGCGGGGATCAAAACTTGACCATTCTTATCTAAAAAACCTGCTTTATCTGTTGCTTTGTCTCTAAACCGAATCGTCCCCTCACTTTCGCAATCAAACATCATGTCATCAATATACAAACTATCAAACCCAACCTTTTGCCCATTTTTTAATAAGTAATAGCTCAAAGTACTATCCTGTACTTCTTCCATTACCGCTATAATATGATTAAATTTTTCAGCCACTGTACGCCCCATGAATTTAGGAGAAATCACTACTGCGCCCATTTCATCCTTGAAGCCTTTACTATAACCATCCTCACCTGTAAACACATGCCAAGTCTGTCCTTGTGCAAAAAATCCAAATAA
>JAJRQS010000145.1 GCA_024280135.1 Bacteroidota bacterium
ATGAGTACATTAGACAAGGGATCTAATTTTTCTTTAAAACCGCGAGTGTTTGTTGTGGTCATGTGTATGTTCAAGACTAATTTAGCCTCCTCATTTTGGTTAACGATTTCAGCTAATTTCTGTAACTCTGCAAATTGTTTTTCAGAAGGAATAACAGCTCCTACGGGGTATCTTTGAAACAATATGGAAACGGATTGGATCGAAGTAGTGTCCATATCTTCTTCTTGTTCTACAACCTGAGCCATGACTACTTGATCTACTTGCTGTTCAAAGAAAGTGCCCTCGAAGATATCATGCATGCCCATTGATTCTTTACGGTTGGAAGAAAAAATAAAATGCCATCCATCATCTGCCATCTGAAAGTATAAATCATCATCCGCTGAATTAATGGGAATCCCTACGTTTTGCGCCCGATTCCACCTGCGATGGACAGAACTATATTCTGACTTGAAGATATCAAAGCCTCCAATACTTGACGGTCTGTTTGAACTAAAGTACAAACTTTGTTTATTGTTGGTCATAAAAGGATACATATCATCATAGGCACTATTGATTCCTTCTCCTAGGTTGATAGGTTCAGCCCAGCCATCAGCGGTTTTGGTGGAGGCAAAAATATCATAACCTCCATAACCACCGAGTAGGCGGCTTGCAAAAAAGACAACAGAATCTATGAAAAAAAAGGGGGTAGCATCTCCTTTTGATAGGTCAAATGGAACATCTACTAGTCTGCTCGTTATGCGCTCTCGGTCTGTCCTCGTAAATTCATCTTCGTATAACAATCCTGAATATTTGGTATATCCTTTCTTGTAATACATTCGCTGCCCATCATAACTGAAGCCTATCATCTCATCATCGAGAGAGGTGTTCAATAGCCCCGAAATACGTTTTAGCTCCGGAATTGGATTTCTGGATACGACAAACATATCAGATTTACGATGTCCATGTTTATGGTCAACTTGACCATCTTTGTCTCTCAGCCCTCCCAATACACCTGTACGGTTAGAGGAAAAATAGATTCTATCTAATTGTGCATTTGGGCTATAGATGGGGTGAAAGTCATTGCGTGTAGAATTGATCGGCTCCGCTAAATTCTCAACGACTGCAATAGGTGCTCTATTCTTTTGAAGGATGCCATATTCGCAATTTTGAAGATGATGCTTCACATAATTAGCGTACTCGCCTTTACTATTCTTGGCTATGTATTCTTTGTATAGTTTAGCTGCTTTTCTGAACTGTAAATTTCGCTGGTGCAAATAGCCTAAATAGTAAACGACATCGGGTAGTTGTCTACGCTTATTATCATAAACGGGCTGTAGAAATTCTTCTGCTTCTCGCATTCTATTCAATAATAAATAAGATATACCGAGATTAAAGCTCACGTCATAATCAGTGGGCCTTTGGAGGTGACATTCTTCATATCTATCTGCCGCTAACTCGTAATACTCATCTTGAAAAAAATCATTCCCTTCTTCTTTGGTAGACCTATAAGTCTGGCTCGACCCATTTGTTGCAAACAAAAAAGTCAAAGAAAAAAACAGAAAAAAGCGTTTCATATAGTGTTTTTAGATGCCCCTATTTGGGTCAAAGGCTTCCATGTGTATTTTTAAACTTCGCAGAACGGCTCCTCCCAGAGACCCATCGACAACGCGATGATCGTACGACAAAGATAAAAACATCATGTGGCGTATCGCAATAATATCACCGTATTCGGTTTCCATAACAGCTGGCTTCTTCTGGATAGCCCCTAGCGCCAATATCGCAACCTGTGGTTGATTGATGATAGGTGTACCCATGACATTGCCAAATGTTCCTACATTAGTAACGGTAAAAGTACCTCCTTGTATTTCATCAGGCTTCAACTTATTACCCCGAGCTCTATTAGCTAAATCATTTACTTTCATGGCTAATCCAGACAAACTCAATTGATCCGCATTTTTGATAACAGGGACAATCAAATTACCATCAGGTAATGCCGCAGCCATACCAATATTAATATCCTTTTTGACCAAAATATTATCACCATCTACAGATACATTGACCATAGGATGATCTTGGATTGCTTTTACGATAGATTCAAAAAGAATCGGTGTGTAGGTTATTTTTTGCCCATATCTTTCGATAAACTTATTCTTATTCTTGTTTCTCCAGTTGACAATATTGGTAACATCTACTTCAATAAAAGAAGTAACATGCGGCGAAGTATGCCAAGAGTTAACCATGTGCTTCGCAATCAACTTCCGCATTCTATCCATTTGGACAATCTCTACATTTCCACTGACGGAAGTAGAAACGGTAGCTGTTGGTGCAGCCGTTTTAACACTTGTAGTTGTTTGGGTAGGTACAGCGGTTCTATCTGACTTCACATAGTTGAGGATGTCTGATTTTGTCACTCTGTTGTTCAGTCCCGTACCTTGAATTTGGCTCAATTCGCCCTCAGAAATGCCCTCTGCTTTAGAGATGCTTCTGACCAATGGAGAATAAAATCTATCACCATTTGACGCACTTACAGTAGCTGGAGCGGCTACAGGAGCCAGTTTAGTTATAGTAGCTGCTTTGGCAACACCATTTGTTTTTGCGGCAGGTGCAGCAGCCACTGCTGGGCTAGCTACAGGCTCAGCCGAACCCCCTTCAGTCTCGATGTAAGCAATCGCTTTACCTATTTCGACGACATCATCTTCTTGAAAAAGAATTTCGCCCATGATACCTGCTACTGGAGAAGGCACTTCTGAATCTACTTTATCGGTTGCGATTTCAAGGATAGCCTCATCCAATTCTATTTTGTCACCAGGGCTTTTTAGCCATTTCAATATAGTTGCTTCGACGATACTTTCTCCCATCTTGGGCATCACTAGTTCTACTTTTGCCATTGTATTTTTTATTTAAGTTGCGGTATTTTAAAGGTCCTAGCTGCATACGGCAGTAGGCAAGACCCATATAAAACCATTAATCCTGCAAAGGGTTTACGCGCTTCGGTAAAATGATAGGGTGCAAAGTTAAGGTTCTTTTTGTATAAGAAAGACTTTTCTAAGCATATTCAACACCAAAACCGATGTAAACTCAATATTGGTCAAACGGTTATTCCCAAGTTGAAGTTTCTTACTAATCGTTTTTTCTTTAGAGGATACCGCAATCCATATAGTACCGACTGGTTTTTCGGGTGTTCCGCCAGTAGGACCGGCAATTCCTGTTGTAGCTATTCCATAGTCCGTTCCGATTGTTTTTCGGACTCCTATGGCCATTTCCTCAGCCGTTTGCTTGCTGACAGCCCCATGTTTTGCTAGGGTTTCGGACTTGACCCCCAAGGTTGCTTTTTTAACTTCATTTGCGTAAGCGACAACCGATCCCTTAAAATAAGCCGAAGAACCCGAATTTAATGTCAATAAATGGGCGACGTTCCCTCCGGTACAGCTTTCTGCTGTTGCCAATGTCTTGCCTTGATCGACGAGTAGTTTTCCGATGGCTTGCGCAAAATTTACATCCTGCTCAGATACGAGATAAGTACCTAATTTTTTTCTAATTTTTCCCGCAAGGGAATCAATCGCTTGCGCCAAAAGATGCTTGTCTTCATGAATACCTCCAATACGTAGTCGGATATTTCCCAATTGAGGCAGATAAGCCAACGTCAAAAATACAGGTAATGCTTCTTCTATCCCTTCTAATTTTTCAGCCAATTGGCTTTCTGGAATGCCAGCAATCAAAAAAGTATGGTATAAGACACTTCCTTCAATGTGCTTTAAAAGTTTAGGAATAATGCCTTCTTCTAAGATGGCCTTCATCTCACGTGGAACCCCTGGAATCGCGATAAAAATCTTTTCATTCTGCTCAAACCACATGCCGGGGGCCGTCCCCAAAGAATTGTCCAACAATATGGCAGATTCTGGCAAATAACTTTGTGCTCGATGACTAGGAGAAAGTTCAACTTCATAGCTATGGAGTCGCTTCTTTAAATTGTCAAAAGCATTTTCATTAAAAACCAACTCCGTCTTAAAATAATCTGCCAAAACCTGCACGGTCAAGTCGTCTTTAGTCGGCCCTAGACCGCCCGTAATAATGATAAGATCCGCTTTCGCTTGCGCAAAATCTAATGCGTTAGTGATGGCTTCAGCCTCGTCTGAGACTGATATTTTTCCTACAATCGAAATGCCTAGAGGTGTTAGTTTTCGGGCAATCCATCCCGAATTCGTGTCCGTGACCTGCCCGATAAGGAGCTCATCTCCAATGGTAATGATAAATGCTTTCATGCCTTTTGGTATTGGTCGTTTAATCGGTAATATGACAAACTAGTTGCTTTTTTCCAAAGCGGTTCATCTATCCATTTCACAGCTTACATGAGCTCTAAAAATCTCGCTTCTTTTTCATCACTAAAAGCCATTCCTCGAGATTTCAACAATTTAATTTGCTCGTCACCAGACAAGGCTGGTTTACTATACATATCTATAAAAATAAAAAGACTCGCCCTAGTACGCTAAATCTAACGGGAAGCGTGGCGAGTACTGGCAAAGATACAGTATTTACCGTATAAATGTTTGTGGATTCTTTCTTTCATTATCTTTTAAAGTTAAGACGATTTTTCTTTGATTTGCTTAAAAAGAGCCTGCCCAACCATATTGCCTAAAGCATTTATTTCTTCCTTGGAGAGAAATTCATCATAGGTTTTTTTGGTGGAACGAAAGTCTTTAAAGCTATAAGAATAATAAGCCTCATGAAAGCCACATTGAATATCAATATCAATTTCAAATTTTTGCAACTTACTCTTCTTATACCCCTTCCAGCTAAATGATAATTTTGCACCGCTCTTTAGATGGCGATGTAAGAATATGTGATCGGTAAGAAGCTTTTCATTCTCAATCAAGCTACTAACATCAGTACTTCCCCATAAAAACTTCTTCTTTGAAGAAGTGAACAAATCATTAAAATGAGCAGATAATTCTTGCGAAAGATGTTTATATAATGGGTAAATGCTCTTTACTATTACTCTTGCAATTACGGCTTCACTTCGTTTGATTACCTGTATGTTTTGTTGTTTTTTTAATAAATTAAGTTCTTTTTTCCAGTCGTCGCTCTCTTCAATCGACTCTCCTTTTTTGGCCTTTAGCAAAAGCTCCATTGAGTTGATAGCTTGGTTCATTATATACTCAACAAATGTGTCAATATCGCCAGTATCCGCTTGCCTTAGTGCAAAAAGGTAATTTTTTTTATCGGAAGATTTGATGATAATTGGTGCATAGTCAGAACGGAGTAAATGATAATTCATTAGTAACCTACTGATTCGTCCATTCCCATCGTCAAAAGGGTGGATAAGTACAAATTTATAATGAAATAAAGCTGCTTTTTCAACTGGGTGTAAATTGTTTTCAGTACGATACCAATCTAAAAGTATTCGCATATCCCCCGGCACTGACTCTGGTTCAGAGTATTTAAAAATTTTCCCGTTGGACAATCTGACATGATTGGGTGTTTCTTTGTACTGGCCTGGTATGATTTTCTTTCTTGTTTTTTCTCCTGTACTTGTTTCAGCTGCCTTCCAAAATGGTTTGACTAGAATAGTTTTATTGAGTTGTCTAATTTCTGTTTCCGAAATAAATCGGTCAGTTTTTGACCATTGTCGGATTAGTTCAATAGCAACATCGTGAGCCCGCATTTCATCCAGTTCTCTCATGGTATGGCTGCCTCCTTGCGGGACCTGATCTTTGAGTAAGAGTAACATGGTATCTCCGTATGTAAGCGTGTTTCCTTCTAAGTGATTGGAGTTATAATTCCATTCAAGACTAAGCTTTTCCCAATAACGATCGAAATCATCTTTGTTGAAAGACAATTTGTTAACTTGTATTTTTATCCCGTCAATTTTGGGTATTTCTTTCATTGATTGATGTCGGTTGTAATATGACTATTAAAATGGCTTGTTTCACAATGAGGTGTAATTGGGCTAGTCATTTATTTTTTCAATCCAATTTCGCGAAGACGTTCGTCCAAATATTCACCGGCAGTGATGGGCTTGTAGGCAGCTTTACGTTTCTTCGTGACAAGACTAGGTAAGCAAGTCAAATCCATTTCACTACGAGGATGCAAAAAGAAAGGAATTGACAACCGTTCTTCATGCCATTGTTTCTTTGGCGGATTGATGACACGATGCGTCGTTGATTTTAAATAATCATTGGTCAATCGCTGTAGCATATCCCCTACATTAATAGCTATTTCATTTTCTTTAGGCGTAACGGCAATCCATTTTCCCGCAAGGTTCTTTACTTGCAACCCACCTGCTGAAGCACCCACTAATAACGTGATTAGATTGATGTCTTCATGTTCTTCCGAACGAATGGCAGATTTAGGTGCTTTCGTAATCGGCGGGTAATAGATAGTCCGAAGAATACTATTGCCATGATAGATTTTGGTTGTAAAATAGTGCTTATTAAGACCTAAATAGATAGCAATCGCTTCTAATAGGTATCCGCCAGATTTTTCAAATGACTTGTATAGTTTGAGTCCTTGTTTTGATAACTTAGGTACTTCTTCGACAAAAACATTGTCTATGTATTGAGACTTAATGGGATCCGCATCATCAATGGTTTGTCCAAATTGAAAAAACTCTTTCAAATCTCCCACATTGCTTTGCTTGGCATGTTCTTTACCAAATGAGGTATAGCCTCGTTGACCGGCTAATCCTTTGAGTTCATATTTTTTCTTTGTCGCCTTAGGCAAATAGAAAAAATCAATAGACGAGTCATAGAAAGACTTCACAAGTTTCTTGGGAATCCCGTGATTCTTTACAATCACAAAACCTATATCTCTAAAAGCATCACCCAACGATTTGATAAAAGCCTTCTGTTCTTCATAAGTACCCTGAACATATTGTTGTAAATCCACCTTGGGAATAGTCGTAAAATCAGCCATCTTATTTATTTTTAGGTAAAGATAAGCCGTTTATAGCTAAAATGAAAATAAATACGCAAAGCGCAATAAACGCTCAAAGCGCAATAAACGCTCGAAGAGCAAATAAACGTGACGAAGGAACCAACCAACCCTACTTAGCTTTAGGTTTGTATTTAGACTTTTTAAGAATGGCCTTTGCATCTTTCATTTCCACCAACTGTTGAAAGGTGGTTTTAGGATACCGTTTCATGTAGGCTTTGATAATTTGCCAGCCCATATAATTTCCAGTCCGTCCGGGTGCTTCTTCGGGCATGCCAGTTGAATTTGGGCTATAGTTTATCAATTTACGAAAGTCGGCCACCTTCGTAGAATACAATAACTCTTCGTGAATAAAATGAGACCACATGTTGAACTGGTTGTCTTCGCACCATTTCATTTGGGCAGACGTATATTCTAGCAGGATGCTATCAGGCATAGTAGGCAGTAAATGATCTAGAATATAGATTGATTTGCCATTGGCAATGATGTAGTCCAAAAACTGATCCCCTTGTACGCCACCAGCCAAATCATCGGCATAAGTTTCTAGGGTTTTGGATACTAAGTACTCAGGGGTCATCGATCGTTTGATGTAGGCAGGAAAAGTCATGGGATCATACCCCGGAAAATCAGCACCCAAGTAAAAGTCCAAACCTGTTCCCATCACATCACGTCCTTTTTCATCTATATCGATCAAAGCAGGTCGTCCAAATTCTGAAATATAGGTATAGAATCTAGGTGTTTTCTTTTTAGGAAAATAATGTTTGGCATATTTCATCGCTTGCGCAAAAGCCTTTTTTTCTTTGGATAGATCGCCCAAAATCATCTGTGTGGTGTCGTGCAAACGAATTAAGGTTGGATGGTTCCGCATCGCTTTTAGAAAGTCAACGGTATCTATGTTTCGACTTCCAGGCGCTAATAAAACCTTCATATAGCTTTTTAAAAAGGCAGGGTGTTGATCCTTCATGAAGGCATAAAAAGCGGGTATCGATGCACTGTCTGTGGCGTAAAAAGCACTGTCAAAATTGAAAAATTCAAATTCAGTCTGTACTTTGCTGACATCTGGAATCTTCTCGTCACCCCGACAACTTGAAATAAACGCCAATCCTATAAAAAGTCCAATCAGCCATCTAAAATTCAGTTTATAACCCCTTTGCGCACACATATTGTTTATTTTTTCCATACAAAGGTATCTAAAATAGGTTATAAAGTTCAAGTATTTTTCTTATCTTGAGAAATGGATTTGATTCTGCCGATATAAAAAACGACAATGCGATTTTTTTTATTTTTTATTTTGATTGCTTTTGCATCGTGTTATTCAAGTAAAAAGATTGCGCAGACAGCAGAAGTTGACTCTTTTCCAGAAACTTGGGCTGGGACTTGGAAAGGGGATTTGGACATCTTTTCTTTCGGAAAAAAGACCCAAACGATTCCCATGACCTTAACTATTTTACCACAAGGGGATTCAATCCAATGGACGATTCAATATGATACAATGGATACCCGACCGTATTCAATGAAGGTGGTTGATGCCTCGAAGGGAATCTATCTTGTCGATGAGCATAATACAATTAAGATTGAAACATACCTTTACTGTAACAAATTAATTTCGCATTATGAGGTAGCTGGAAATAAATTAGTGATAACGGAAGAAAAAATCGGTGAAACGATTATTTTTGAAGTTATCATGGCAAAGGATGAACCTAAAAGTTCTGGCAATCAACAAGTAGATGGAGAAGAGATTCCAGAAGTCTTGACCTATCCCGTTAAAATTTATCAACGGGCAGAGCTGACAAAGAACTAACGATACTTCTCCCGAGTAATCTGTTTTTCCAATTGTCGTTGTATGATTAGTTTTGCGACAGCCAATGAAGGGTTTTCGTTGGTGGAAAGTGCCTCGTGAACTTTTGTTTCATCAATATCCAGTGCGTACATTTTTGCAAAGAAAAATTCAAGCCGATTGGCCAATAAATATTCCACACGATCGGCTAATAAAATTTCTAATTCTTCTTGGCTTACTTCGGGTTTGTCTAGCTCAAAAGAGTTGCTTATCAGTACTTTAGTATACGGGTTTAGCGATTTTTTCATGATTTTTCATTAGCAAATTCAATGATGGCATCAATGTGTTTGCGTGTATTGTGAAGACGAGGAATTTTATTTTGAACCCCGACTTTATCTTTTGATTTCAACCAATTAAAAAAAGTATTTTTGGGCACTTCTGTCAAAATTAATTGTTCTAATGCCATGCCATTAAAACGTTTTGCTTCGTAGTCAGAATTTACTTTTTGAAGATTTTTATCTAGTAATTCTGCAAATTGTTCTAGATTCTTTGGGCGAACTTCAAATTCAATAACCCAATGGTGACCACCTTTTGTTTTTTCTGTAAAGAATTGGGGGCCAACACTATATTCAGCTATGCTGCAATGTAGTGTTTTACAAGTTTCGCTAATCGCCTTTTCGGTATTGTGCACCATGACTTCTTCGCCAAAGACATTGATGAATTGTTTGGTTCGACCAGAAATAATAATTTTATAGGGCAATAGTGAAGTAAACTGTACGGTATCACCGAGTTGATATCTCCAAAGTCCTCCATTTGTAGAAATAATGACAGCATAGTCTGTGCCTAATTCAACTTCTTCTAATGGTAGAACAATCGGAGTTGTACTATTAATTTCGCTCAATGGCATGAATTCAAAAAAGATTCCATTATCCAGTAAAAGCAACATGTCATTGCTCGCTAGATCATTTTGAATGGCAAAGAAACCTTCGGAAGCATTATAGACTTCCATATAGCTAAAAGTATCGCTAGGAATGAGTTCTTGAAATTGCTTTCGGTAAGGTTCAAATCCAACCCCTCCGTGATAATAGACTTGGAGGTTGGGCCATAAGTCGATGAGGTTGTCTTTGCCAGCAAGTTCTAAAATTCGACGAAAGAGTAAAATATTCCAAGTGGGTACACCGCCAAACATGCCTATATCATAGCGTTTGTGCAAGAGTTGAGCGGTCTGTTCAATTTTTTCTTCCCAATTGTCAAGCAGTCCAATGTCTAAATCAGGTTCATAAAAAGCACGTCCGATGGCAGGCATGTTTGTTGCCATTAAAGCAGATATATCACCGATTTGGGTGGCTGCGTGTGGCTCAAAATTTTTAATACTACCGGGAAGCAAAATGTTTTTGAAGAGAAAAAGAGTAGCATCTTGGCGTAGTTGATAAAAGAGGGTCACACAATCCCAAGTACCTTGAATATGGCATTCATCAATGCTTACTTTAGGAACAGGGATATACTTGCTCTTGTCATTGGTGGTGCCAGAAGATTTTGAAAATTGACTGACTATCCCTGGCCAAAGAACATCGGATTCTCCATGCAGCATACGTTCGATGAATGGAAATAAATCTTCGTAAGTTTGAAGAGGGACGCGTTGGGTAAAGTCTTTATAGTTTTGGATGCTTTCAAATCCGTGTATCTTACCCCAAATGGTTTGGCGCGCCTTGGAAATAAGATTCGACCGAAGATGATGCTGAACCAAAATAGGACTTTCCATAAAATGGCTAATCCTTTTGTAGCGATAGCCCAAATAGGAACGCACTAGGGCATTAACAAGTTTTTTTGATTTAGGCGGATTCTGTAAGTCCATAGTATTAATTGTAGTAGCTTGTCGTAATGAAAAATTAGATGTAAAGGTAGATTAATAGACCATAAGTTTTTCTTGAAATAGCCATCTTGTATGCTCTGTTCCACTGATAATATAGATTCCTTTTTTTATTTTTTCCGAAAGGGTGATAGTGTAATGCGTGTTACCTTTAGGGAGTTTTTGTTGTTGCAAAACTCGTCCAGTCATATCCGTAATGCGTATGTCTATATCGCGGGTAAGTGGTTGATTGCCTGTTAGTTGTAAAGTTGATGCACGCTGGCTGTATGTTGGGAATAAGTGCCATTGAGTATCTTTTTTATTATAAATAGAAACAGTAGCAGCGTCTGCTTTAAATTTGCCTGTGGCACTAATAGGAGTGCAAAATGAATAATCATTAAAAGGTTGTACACGCCAGTAATAATTAAACTGATCAAATAGATTTGAAATCACAATACTGGTATCCGAAATAATAGTATCTAAGGCTAATTCACTAAAGTCGGTAGCACGTGTAGCGATAACCCGATACTTGGCAGAACTACCTGCACTAGTCCAAATTAATTTAGAATAATTGGGATCAGATAAAGTTTCATTAATGGGTGATAATAACGTGACAGGTTCAGCTGAAAGAGCCGGTAATGGCGTTTGGTTGTCTGCAAGATATTCAGGATGCTTGTCTAAAATATAAGCACGCATGGCAGTGATTTGGTCATCGGAAAAACGGCTTTGACAAGCGTCAGCAGAATAGGACATGTATAGACTTCCATCCACTTCAAATTTTTGTCCAGTTGGATCTGTTGCCATAAAAGGGCTATTGTTTGATTCATCGCACAGCCACCTATAACTCAAATAGTCAGGCGCTGTATCACAAAAACCATCTGCTGCTATGCTGCAATTGCTGCCATCTACAAGTTCCACAAATGCCGTATCAATAATTAAGGTATCTAGGATCAAAGTGTCTTTGAAAAAAGTATAATCATAAGTCACAGTGGTGGGTGCTACGTCCCCTTCATTGTACATATCGCCTTCCCAACCTAAAAATGGGTGGGGTAATGTGAAAGCGTGACCGATTTCATGTGCCCAGGTGTGATTCCCTTTTCCAGCACAACTTTTACTCATCGCAATACTTGCATAAGGTAGGTTGTAGCCACAGTTGCCAGCAGGATCGGATACAAAATAAGTATTTAGTGTATTGGGTACATCATTGGCAAACATCATTTCTGCACCTTTGATTACATCGTCGTGTTGATTGTATTCTGAGTTTGCAATATAATGAATGGGGCCCTTTAAGTAAAATTGGATATTCGCTTGCGCATAATCCTCATTCAGTTGGCAGAAGCTGGCTACTAGTTTGTTGAAGTCATAATAGTTTTGGCCACTATTAGCAGATAATAAATGCACAGTCATCGGAATATAAAAAGTCGTGTCTGCCTCTGGTTGTGAAAAATTAGCTGGGTTCTGCTGAAATTTGGAAAGCCACAATGATTTTTGGCTAGGTGTGCCGCAATGGTTTTGAGCTTGCGCAAAAAAGGATCCGAATAATAATAGTAAGGCGAAAAAGGCTGGGTATTTCATCAGTAACGTTTTGGTTACCGCTAAGATACGATTTTAAATGAATTATTTATTTTTGAAAGAGTCAATTTCTCGCCGTTCTTTCTTGGTCGGGCGACCTTCTCCCTTGCTGCGATATTCGTTGCCTTTTCCCGCAAGGAACCAATTCTCATACTTTTGAAGTTCTTCCGCTGGAGTTAATTCTTCATAGCATTCGACGGCCAGTTTAGCGCCTACTCTTTTTCCGATGGGGTTGATGACTTTATAGACTCGATTAAAACCTTCTTTTTTGGCGGTTATGATGTCTCCTTCAACGAGTAAGTACGATGGCTTGATAGTGGAATCTCCTAGGCTCACATGACCTTTTTTGCAGGCATCAGTTGATTTGGTTCGGGTTTTAAATACTCGAATACTCCAAAGCCATTTATCTACACGTACTTTCTTTGCCATTAATGCCGAGGAATGAGATGTGCTACAAACTTGAGTACTTTTTTTACAATCGTTACGTCAGGAAGTTGATAATCCTTTAATTGCTCAATTTTGATAAGGGTGGTTTCCTTTTTGTGATTTTGGTGCACTACTTGCGTATAGCTTATAGTCAATAGACAAAATGCAACAATGAGCGGGAGTGATTTTTTTAAATGTTTTTTCATCCTAATGGGGTTATGAACACAAATATAAGGAAAAAAAAGCAAAACTGTCGGAGTGTTGCTTTGCAACCCTCCAAGTAGTCATTTTGGTATAGCCTTGAAGGTAGGGTAAGATTTTGACAGAATTGATGAGTGGTCTTACACGCGTTATTCCAATTCATTTTCGTCTAGGCATAAAAAAAGGCGGTCTCTACGAGACCGCCCTTTCTATATAGCACAAAAGATTACTCTTCTACTACTTCGAAAGCAACTTTAGTGACCACATCTTTGTGTAAAGTAACATTGGCGTGATAGACACCGATGGTTTTCACTTCGTCCTCAAGTACGATGTACTTACGGTCGATGTTTTCATCATGAGCTACGGCAATTGCGTTAGCAATTTGAATGTTAGTGACACTACCGAAAATTTTGCCAGTCTCACCGACCTTAGCACCAATTTTCAATGTTGTGCTAGACAACTTCGTTGCAATAGCTTCTGCTTTTATTTTGGATTGCGCTTCTACAGCATCTTCTTTCTCCCGTAAAAGGTCAAGTTGTTTCATGTTAGATTTATTGGCAATTACTGCCATTCCTTGTGGGATAAGGAAATTACGCGCGTAACCGTTTTTGACGGTTACGACTGTGTGCTTTGCTCCCACCTTGTCGATATTTTTTAGTAAAATGATATCCATTTCAAAAAGATTTTAGTGTGAGGAAAGTTATTTCAATTGATCCGCTACATACGGTAAAATAGCTAGGTGTCTAGCTCTTTTTACTGCCGTAGAGACTTTGCGTTGATACTTCAAAGAAGTTCCTGTAATTCTACGAGGTAATAATTTACCTTGTGGGTTGATGAATTGTAGAAGGAAGTCAGGATCCTTGTAGTCAATGTATTTGATGCCGTATTTCTTGAATCGGCAATATTTTTTTCTTGAGTCTCCCAAGTTCGGGTTATTCAAAAACTTTATATCATCTCTTGATGCCATTTTTTCTTTTTTTTAAGGTTAACGATTACGCTGTTTTGTCCGCTTTAGCTTTTTTCTTTTCTTTCATGTCCCCGATTTTGCCGTCTCTTTTGTCTTGGTTGTATTTAACACCAAATTTGTCAAGACGTACGGTTAGAAAGCGTAAAATACGTTCATCACGTTTTAGAGCTAATTCAAACTTGCCCATGAATTCACCATTAGGAGATTCGAACTCAATACAATAGTACACACCTGAGGTGCATTTCTTGATTGGGTACGCTAGCGCTTGCAAGCCCATTTCATTAAAATGAGTAATGCTACAGCCCTGATCCTTTAGGAGATCTTGGTAAGTAACCGCCGTCGATTTCATTTCATCGCCCGACAGCACTGGGTTTACGATGAAAGTAACTTCATAATTCTTCATTTACGTAGAAGTTTTGGTTAAAAAATTGGCTGCAAAGGTATGGGTTTAATTGGTCTTTTGCTAGCTTTGGGAGATGTTTTCCGTTTTTGGGTGATTCCTAACCTTGTCTTGGCACAAAAAAAGCCCAATCACAAGATTGGGCTTTAAGTGCCGATGGGGGGAATCGAACCCCCACTCCCTTGCGAGAACTGGATTTTGAATCCAGCGCGTCTACCAATTCCGCCACATCGGCATGGTTGTAAAGCGGGTGCAAAGATATGCAATAATTTTATTTCTGCAAATCTTTCTAGCCTTTAACTTTGCAAAAAAAAGTAATTTACCAGCGTTTAGCTATGTGTGGGTACTGAATCACGTATTGCTTTTTGACCATTTTTGTAATCACTTTGCGAAGTTGATCTATGTTTTCGCTTTCCTTAGCCGAAATAAACAAGACTTCTACGTCAGGATGATTGTTTTTCATATTTTCCAAAAGCCCTTCTTCCAATTCTGCTTTCGTTGCTTTGTCTAGCATCGCATCAAAATTACGTTTCCGATACAAGTCCATCTTATTAAAAAGCAACAATGTAGGTTTTTCCACAACCCCCAGATTTTCTAGGGTGGTATCTACTGTTTTTAATTGTTCTTCAAATTGAGGGTGAGCGATATCTACCACATGGACTAGGATGTCACTTTCTCTAACTTCATCCAGAGTCGAATTAAAACTCTCAATCAAATGGTGCGGTAGTTTTCTTATAAATCCAACTGTATCAGCCATTAAAAAGGGAACCCCTTCATAGGCAATCTTTCTGACGGTGGTGTCCAAGGTCGCAAAGAGTTTATTTTCTGCAAAGACCTTCGACTTTGCTAATAAATTCAAGATCGTGGATTTTCCTACGTTTGTGTAACCCACCAAAGAGATTCTGATAAGTTGCCCTCTATTTTTGCGACGAGTACGACTTTGTTTGTCTATTTTTAGTAATTCCTTCTTTAGTAAGTCTATTCGATACCGCACAATTCGTCTATCTGTTTCAATTTCTTTTTCACCAGGCCCTCTCATCCCTATTCCTCCTTTTTGTCTTTTCAAGTGGGACCACATTCCTCGAAGTCTTGGCAATAAATACTGCATTTGTGCAAGCTCCACTTGGGTTTTGGCTTGTGCCGTTTGTGCTCGCTCCGCAAAAATATCCAATATCAAAGTACTTCTATCGAGGATTTTCACTTCTAGGACTTCTTCTATATTTCTATGCTGTTTGCCCGAAAGGTCATCGTCAAAAATAACTAAAGTAATCTCTTCGTGAGCTTCTACATATTCTGCTATTTCTTGTAATTTACCCTTGCGGATAAAAGTTCGAGTATCAGGATGTTCCAATCTTTGTGTAAAACGTTTTATGACTTTTGCGCCAGCTGTAAAGGCTAGAAACTCCGCTTCGTCCAGATATTCTTGCACTTGCTCCTCCGTCTGATTTTGTAATATAACGCCTACCAATACTGCATACTCCGTTTCCTTGACCAATTGTACATCCTTTTGGTCAAGATTCCAATCTTCAGACTTTTTACCTTTTCTATTTCTTTTCATGTTTTCTATTACTTAATTCACCGTTTGAAGTAGTACCGACAGCTGTACGGGATAGACTTCTAGTGCGAAGTTACGCTTTTTCCGCAAGGTAAAGTAAATAGTCATTATCTTGTGCAAAATTCTCAAAAATGAAAAGACGGAAATTTGGACAATTGCTACTTGGCGCACCTTTACTACTCACTAAACCAATGGGAAGTCGTAATCGTTCCCAATTAAAAAAAACGCGCAAACCTGCTCGCCTAAAAAAGGGTGATACCGTTGGGTTGATTGCGCCGGCCAGTGCCGCTTCCGCAGAAAAATTTGAGAAAGCCATTGCCAATATAAAATCACTGGGATTAAAAGTGAAAGTGGGGCAGTATGCCCAATTAAAAACTGGTTTTTTGGCGGGTAGTGACGAACAACGGTTAGCGGATTTACATGCCATGTTTGCGGACAAAAGCATAAAGGCTATTTGGGCCGTTAGGGGCGGGTATGGGACAACGCGTATCTTGTCCAAGATTAATTATAAGCTGATTCGCCAAAATCCAAAAATATTGATTGGGTATAGTGACATCACAGGACTCTCAAATGCCATTTATGC
>JAJRQS010000146.1 GCA_024280135.1 Bacteroidota bacterium
GAAGAAATCCGAAATACCATCACTTCACGTTATCATGATGTTGCAATGGCCTTGGGCCAAGCTTGAATAGAGAGCCGTATGCGCTGAAAGGTGCACGTACGGTTCGGGGAGGAGAGGCACTTCGGTGCCTCTTACTCCACTTCCCATCAAACAGGGCTTCCTCTATCTGGTGGCGGTCATGGACTGGTATAGCCGTAAAGTGCTTAGCTGGCGTTTGTCCAACAGCATGGATGTGAATTTTTGTTTGGAGGCTCTGGAAGAGGCTTTTACCCGCTATGGTCAGCCGGAGATATTCAACACGGATCAGGGATCACAATTTACCTCATTTTATTTTACCTCTGCGCTGAAGGACCGGGGCATCAAAATCTCCATGGACGGCAAAGGCAGATGGATGGACAATGTCTTCATCGAACGTCTCTGGCGCAGTTTAAAGTATGAATGTGTCTATCTGAACGCCTTTGATAATGGCCTGCAGGCCCGGCAGAATATTGGCGCTTGGTTGGCCCATTATAATCAAACCCGGCCACATTCCATATTTAATGGGCAAAACCCCGATGAGGTCTATACTCAGAAAATCGAAAATCAGGGCCATGGCCCTGATCAAAGGAAAAGAGCGGCATAACATCAAACAACATCGTAAAGCTTAATATCGCCGTAAATCTGTCCAACAAAGCAGGACCACCTCTCTAATATCCCTTCATATAAACCTCTTTAAAAGAGAGATAAAACTGTATCGTGTCAATTAGTTTTCTCGAGTTTGGTTTAAATGGGATTGTAGCACACAAATCACTGGCGTGGCATTTGGAGCGTTTTGGGACGTTGTGGGTTCTTGCAATTTGGTACCTATGTGGTACCTTTGGAGAATTATTGGTATGGGTTTCAGGCAATAAAAAACCCGCTAAGTGGTTGACTTAGCGGGTTAAATGTTGGTTGCGGGGGCACGAAGCCAACGGAAACCCCGTTTGAAAACTCCTCTCCCGAAAATTTGTTGTGGAAGGCTATTATTCAAACATTGTGTGTTTGGTCATTTGAGCGTTCTATTGTTATCGAATAACTGGAAGTCGGAAAAATCTATTACTTGCGGGGGCTTGCAACTTACGTAACCTGCGAAGTAGAAGGACTGATATAAAACAAATAGTTAATGAATTATCTCGTTATTTTACAACAGCTGATAGTAGGTATATTTGCTTTGCATAACTAAATTTACAATTTAACAAAGCAAAATACTTTTAAACGGTAACTGGCACTGTTATTGAATTTACAATCGATGTGTATAAATCTATGTCTTCTAACGTTTTTAAACTTATAATCAGAGAGAATCTCACTCGTCTTTTGTAATTAGGTTTATCTTCGTTGGGATATTTTGCTTTATGTTTCCACCATCCTGATATTGGATATACGGCAATTCTAGATTGCTCGGCAAAATCAGCACCCTTTCCATGCCATACATCAGATATTATACAACCCCGATCTCTGGTTTTTGGACCTAAGCGCCATTGATGCTTGCCTTGTGAACTTCCACTATAATCATCATCTCTTGCAGCTTTGGTAAGCCTTTGTAAAAATGCGTCTTTAGTTTCGTTGCGCTGAAAATCAAATCTTAGACCATGGGATGCATAATCATAACGGTTTTTAGGCGGATTTTCCGAAGGGTGTGGCTCAACAAAATATGATAGTGTGACTTTTAATTCGACGTCTTTATCCCAAATATCTTGTAACTTTTCCACTGGAAACGGGATATCATAGTAATTCATTTCATCATACACGACGCCACTACTGCCTTCTCTATATGGCGACAATTCATCTTGTATAATGATATGTGGGTGATTTTCGAAACTATTGAGCGCGATATTTTCCGTAGGAATGCCATAACCGTATGTACGTAATAAATTAAGTTTGGATTGTACATTTTCGTTTAGTGGAAATTCCTGAAGCATTGGCGTACTCCATTCAGCGGAATGCACAATTATCGCTCTAATTGTTTCTGGATGTGCATCAGGATATTGTTGATGAAGCATTGCCGCCAATCTCGAACATTGAGCGTTCGCTGCACTTGTATCAAAAGAATATGCTAAGGGAGAGTTTTTTCCTGTTGTTAAAACAGAAGTTCCTGAACAGCTTGTAACAAGTGGTGCCTCGACCCCAGACACTGAAGTTACCAGATCATCCGATTGCCAAGAATTACCACCTTCAAAAACCACATCAGGTTTAATTGGCCATTGATTATCCCACAATTGGCTTGTTCTAGAACTCGGAGATAATAAACCGCTCTTTGCAATAGGTGAGTATGGTAAATCGGCTATGTCATCACATCTAGTTTTCATTGTGTGCGCCCCTACTGACAAAGCGTTCCATGATTGCGCAGGATTAAGAACCTCTGACACGTGATTTACATCAGGATATTCATGGCGCTCTTCTTGGTTTACATTGCCAACTGAAATTGAAAACAATCTCTTATTTTGGTAGTTTTCTTCAATATCGCCAAAGGCCATTTTGTCAATCACACTAGACAAAGCACTAGGTGATCCACGATAACCTTTTATATCAAGAACCTCTCCGTCTTTCTTATCCAACGTCCATGATAAATTAAACACCCGATCAACATTAGGATTATTTGTTTCAGCGCGGGACACGCACTCCATTGTGACGCTCGGCACATCACGGTCAAAATTATGCCGAGATGACGGAAATGCTTTAACAGATTCCAAAGAATGATTAATAATGAAACCGTCTTGGGAAGCTAATGCGTCCGACAGTTGATCCCCAAACAAAGAGATACCTGCCATTTCAGTACCATGACCATGCGTATCTTCAACACCCCAGTCTGGATCATATGTATCTAAAGAGTTTTCATTTGAAATAGAGGGTTTTAATAATAAATGCTCACTTCGAATTCCTGTATCAATAATGCAAACAGCACTATTGCTTTCGTTATTCACAGAAATCCTACTTCCCAAATCAGCAACCCAATCTTGTTGATCCGCATTTTCCAAGTGCGCAAAAAAGGAAATGTCGTCTTGCCTATATTTGAAGCTCGTAAAGGCATTGGTGACAAGTTCAATTTTAGTAAGATCTTCTAAGGAACAAAAAATACTGCAAACATCTCTTTCAGGAAATTCTAAAATATCCTCTTTGTTGGAAATCTTAAGATCAAGGGAAAAGCCGCTAATGCAGGTTAAAATATTTTCAAACGTATCTTTTCGTAGCCACACTTCCCACCATATAGGAGACGTTAAATCGGTTGGAAATACATAATTATCCCCCCATAAGGCTTCCATTGATTGAAATACTATCGTTTCAATACTGTCTAAAAGCTTCCTATTTTTAACTTTACCAGATCTCGCATCAATCTCTTGATTTTGGTAATTTGTTATTTTCTTTTCAAGACTTCCCTTTTTCTTTTTAGGAACATATACAGTAGCAGAAACGATACTTCCATCTTCAGTTTTTACATTTAAAAGTTCAATATGTTCTTTTCCAACATCGTTTTTAAGCGATTCATATTCTAAGGTTCTATCACTGGAAGCGACGAATGTTACGGTTGCGCCTTTATCGGCAGCAACGGCTTCAATGCCTAATGCTTGTAATTTTTGGTTTCTATCTTCCCACGCTTGTGCATAAGTGTTAATTGGCATGCAAAAGTGACCCACTTATGTGGGTAATTGGCATTTAAAATTGACCCACCTAATTTATTAATATCCGCGTATTTTCACGCGGAGGATAAAGAGGTGATATTAATGGAAACAGCAGCCAAGATA